>DAOVLS010000419.1 GCA_030631125.1 Planctomycetales bacterium | reverse complement strand
TTGACGACTTCAGGACGCTTCAGGACCGGTTGCAAACCGGCAGGGACGCCGATAGTCCCACCATATTCATTCCCTCAGGTACTTGCGGCCAGGCCAGCGGAGCAAGCGACATCATCCGTGTGGCAAAGCGCGAAATCCTCGCCAAAGAACTAACCGGAAAAGTCAAACTTCGAATTACAGGCTGCCACGGATTTTGCCAAATTGAGCCTTCCGTACTGATCGAACCGGGCCGCACGGTCTATCCCAACGTCGGTCTGAAGGAGATGGCGCTGATTGTTGAGGCCGTTGCGAAAGGCGAGGTGCTTACAGACCTTCTTCTGAAGGATTCCCAAACCGGCGAGCAGATCGAAAAGCAGGATGATTTCCCGTTTTTCAGTAAACAGGTTCGGACGTTGCTGTCCCGAAACGAGAAAGTCGATCCCATCCGGGTTTATAACTACCTGGAACATGGCGGATACAGTTCTCTTGCCAAGGCGCTTGATAAGCGTAGCCCCGCGTGGGTGATAGAGCAGGTGAAGGCTTCGGGTCTGCGAGGACGTGGCGGCGCAGGATTCCCAACAGGATTGAAGTGGGAAATGCTGGCCAAACAACCCAACGGCCGAGAGAAATTCCTTGTCTGCAACGCCGACGAAGGCGATCCGGGCGCATACATGGACCGCAGCGTGCTCGAGGGCAACCCACACAGCATCATCGAAGGCATGCTCATCAGCGCTTACGGCACCGGCTCCACCCATGGGGTGATCTACGTCCGCAATGAATACCCGCTTGCCATCAAACATCTCATCATCGCGCTTCGCCAAGCCTCTGAATTAGGCCTTTTGGGCGACAGTATCCTCGGTACGGGATTTTCCTTCGATATTCAGATTGTTCGAGGCGCAGGTGCGTTCGTCTGCGGCGAGGAGACAGCACTGATTCGGTCAATCGAAGGCAAAATGGGCGAGCCGCGTCAGCGACCGCCGTTTCCCATCCAAAAAGGTATCGACGGAAAACCCACTGCCATCAACAACGTCGAAACGTGGGCAAATATCCCGGTTATCATCGACAGCGAGGCCGAAGCGTTTGCGAAAATCGGGACGAAAAACAATTCCGGCACGAAGATTTTCAGCCTGGTCGGAAAGATCAGGAATACCGGTCTTGTCGAAGTGCCGATGGGCATCACGATTAAGGAAATCGTCTATGACATCGGGGGCGGACCATCGGGCAAAGCCAAAATCAAGGCAGTGCAGACAGGCGGACCGTCGGGCGGATGTATCCCCGCCGACAAGTTTGATCTTCCCGTCGATTACGACAGTCTGACCCAGGCCGGGTCGATTATGGGTTCCGGCGGCATGATCGTCATGGACGAGAACACCTGCATGGTCGATGTCGCCAAATATTTCATGCACTTCCTCAAAGACGAGTCGTGCGGCAAGTGCTACACCTGCCGCAAGGGCACGCAGAGAATGTACGAAATTCTCGACGATATTTCCGCCGGCAAAGGCACGCCGGAGCACCTGGACCTTCTTGAAGAACTCGCAGTTGTAGTCAGAGATACGACGATGTGCGGCCTCGGCCAGACGGCGCCGAACCCCGTGCTTTCCACATTGCGATACTTCCGGGACGAATATCTCGAACACATCGAAAATAAGCGATGCCCGGCAGGCGTGTGCAAGGAACTTATCCACTATTCGATTAATGAGAACTGCGTGGGATGCCAGGCCTGCGTTAAAGCCTGCCCGGAAGGTGCGATTACGGGTGAGAAAAAACAACCCCACACGATTGATGCCGACAAGTGTATCAAGTGCGGCGCGTGCAGGAGTGTCTGTAAATTCGAGGCAGTGGACGTAGTGTAGCGTCTTGAAAGAATACTGAACGCCGGGAGGCTTTAGAGATACCGATGATTAATCTTGTCATTAACGGATTGAACGTTTCAGTCGAAGATGGCAGCACCGTACTGGAAGCGGCACGGTTTCTGGGATTTCCCATCCCGACGCTATGCCACGTGGACGGCCTGTCGTCTTATGGCGCATGCCGGCTGTGCGTGGTGGAGATAGGAGAAGGCCCCAGGGCGAAACTCGTCTCTTCCTGCACATACCCAGCCGAAGAGGGCCTGAAGGTCCGTACCGCGTCGGCGCGCGTCATTCGTGCGCGAAAGATGATCCTCGAACTCCTGCTGGCATCATGCCCGCAGTCCAAAACGATACAGGACCTTGCCGCCGCACACGATGTGCGACAGCAGCGATTCAAGCAGGAGTATGAGGATTGTATCCTTTGCGGGCTGTGCGTGCGGATGTGCGAAGAGCAGATGATGGCCAAGGCTATCGGTTTCCGAGGCAGGGGCGAGAAGCGAAGTATCGGAACGCCGTTTGACGTCAAATCGGACGAATGCCGGCTATGCGGCGGGTGCATGTATATATGCCCTGCCTGCCAGTTGCGATGCACCTACAACGAACCGGAAAAAGCAATTTGCGGCGGATGTGCAAATCTTGCCCCGCCCTGTGTTGAGAAAGACCAGTTCGACGACATGATGTGCTATCTGGACCCTTGTGTCGCCTGCGAGATACAAAAAGACAAATAAGAAAAGAAGGAGTCGAATAAATGTCAGTTACGCTTTCGAAGATAAACGCATCGGCAGCAACTCTTACGAAGAATCGAACGGAAGGTTCCGTTACGCCG
>DAOVLS010000214.1 GCA_030631125.1 Planctomycetales bacterium | reverse complement strand
TTGAAAGAACATAAGCCGATTTTTTTCAGTCAATTGGAAATTGACAATCGGAAATTGGAAATTGAAATGGGCAGGGGCGGATTTGAACCGCCGACACCGTGATTTTCAGTCACGTGCTCTACCAACTGAGCTACCTGCCCGATCCTACGGCATTACTGTACTGTAAGCCGCACCACCAGTCAAGGTTTGGAGCGACAGCGCCGGTTGGATGGTTTTTTGCGGTTTTTCTGTTGAAGCAGCGCCGAACGGCAAACCGTTCGGCGCTGCTCGAGGACCAACAGGCGCAATGATGCGCTAAATTAACAGGTAAGGTATAAAAACTCGAAGCCCTACTCTGACGGAGACTTAGGCCTGTAATTCACTCGCCTGGCGACGCTCCGGCCTGAGAACCACACCCTCGCTGTCCGTTGCAACAGATGGCTCATTATGACATCGTCCAACGTTACGTCCCTTATACCGTAGCCCATGGAAATCTTCCCGTCTTTGTCTTGTCTGGGCACCTGCACAATGGTTCTTCCCACGACAAGCCCTTCGAAGTCCGCCTCTAATACCGGCTCGTATCCGATCCGCTGAACGAGCATCACTTTTCTCCGGCGGCGCAGCGGGATAACTACCGCGGGCTTCTTGGTACCGGGTTCGTCCGGGTCGGTCGGGACCAGTGTGAAGGCCTGCTCGATGAACTGCTGGTCGGTTCCGACGCCGGGTACGTAGGACGGGAATATCCGCCACGTCCGATATTGCATCGTCTTTCGGGCGAACGGTTCGGTTTTACTGAAATCGAGTTTCTTCTCGGAGGCTGCTTTTTCCAGGTCCGCGCCGGGTTTTGCCAGTTCGACCTTCATGGTCTCGGCGGCGGCGAGGGCCTTTTTGAAGCCGGAGACGGTCTTGAGGTCTCCGACGACCTGTTTGCGGATTTCGGTGGTAAGATGCGTTGGGGAGTGGTCGGCCTCGGCCTCTACCAGGCGCCACAGAAGCCTGCCCTTTCGGTCTCCGAAAACGTACATGGCGCGGTCGAAGTCGCCTCCGGGTTTGATTAACGGTTCGTGCCTTCGCCCTGGCGGCTGGAAAACCTCGGCGGTTACTGCGATCAATAGCAGGCTCTGTGTGCCTGCCCCGCCGGCGTCCGGCTTTGCGCCGGACTCGAGTCCGGTCCGTCCGAGAAGTTCGTGGCGGTGGACTTCGTCGAAGCCGACCATTCCCGTCCGCCCTGCCGAGATGGGGACGAGATTCACCGGCTCGGACGCAAAGAGCACCCCGTCCATACCGTCGCACGTAACCCATTTAATGGGCGGACATTTGGCCTGTTTACCGACGTGCTCCAGTGCTTCGCCGAGGCTGATGCTACCCCACGGCTTGATTTTGACGATAATTTTTTCGTCGATTGTAAGTTTGTCGTGTTTACCGAACGGATAAGCGATCTTCACCTTCCCAAGCCTTTCGAGTTCCTCGACAATCGCTTCCAGGGAGGCCTCAGAAAAGGGTAGCGAGGCGACCTTTCGGCCCAATACGGCGTCGGCCGGATGTATCATCGCCCTGGCGGCGACTGAGTAGGGTTGATCGGTGTCGGAGAAACGCTGAATCGTCCGCCTGGCGAGGGAGATAATCTCGCTCATCTTGGCATCGAGGGCGCTCGGCATGAGTATCCGTCGTATTTGCGGCCTGGCCTGGCTGAACGATTCGAAGGCAACTTCGCGGAATTTTGGTTCGGTCGGTTGGGTGTCGGCCGGCGCGGTGGAGGTCGTCGGGACCGGGATGCGTTTTTTCAATTCGTCTTTGTGCTTCCGCCAGTACTCCATCATCTGCTTTTCGGGCGGCTCGATGACACGCGCGATGGGCTTGTCGTCTATGAAAAGCCAGGCGACGTCCAGGCGATTGGGCAGGCGGTAGCCGAAGCCGTAATCGGTCTTGTTGGTCGGATCCAGGGCGGCGAGATGCTTGTACCTGTCGAATTGTGCGAAGACGGCCTCTTCCGACGGCTCGGGCGCATCGTCCGTGAAATCTTTTGCCGGAAGCGCGACCATCGCCAGTTGGATGCGTTCCTTGAGGTCGCCGAAGGCGTGGCGGAGTTCCGGCAGGGCCGGCATAGTGTTTATTTCCGCCGTCTGGAACGCCTTTGTTACCATCAGGTAATTGGCTATCGCCCGTCGCAGGTGTTTTTCGGTGTAGCCGGAATTTCGCAGATCCGCCAGTTCGCGCCGGTACGCCTCGCCGGTGAGCCCTGATTCGACCAGGAAGGCGTCGACCTGATTTTGTGTAACGGTAACGTGTATCTGATCGGCCTCATGCAGAAGCAGCGTCCAGGCCAGGCCTGCACCCTGCTGGCGGTTAATAGTGAGGAATGCAGCGAAGGCGCCTTCACCGGTCCGCCGTCCCATTCCCAGCCCCAGCGACCGGCGGAGAAGGTCCAGGTCATGCTCCGCCGACTGTATCATGCGAACGGTAATTTTCTTTTCATCGATGTATCCGACGGTCGCGTCACGCCCTGACCCGCCGCCGAACCTTTCAAAAAGCGACGGCATCAAAAATGCCACCATGAGCAGCACCATAACGATCAAAACCATCTTCTGCCGCTGACGAAAGAATTTGAATGCCATAATATCACTCCGTGTTAATCGTCCAGTTAATTACTGTGAAACCTCACAAGTATAGGCAGATAAATCGGCCTTGCAACGACTATCCTTTTATAACTCCCATCGGCTTGAGGCGGGCGACCTTCCGCGCCAGTCCTGCGGCAGCAACGACATCGACGACGTTGTGGACATCCTTGTATGCGTCGGGCTGCTCTTCGGCCAATCCGGCCCGTCCTTTTGCGCGGGCGATAATACCGGCGTCGGCGAGTTCGACGTCTATCCGCCGACCTTCAGCGGCGCGAATGGCTGCCTTGCGACTCATCATCCGCCCTGCGCCGTGGCAGGTCGAACCGAAAGTCTCACGCATCGCAGCCTCCGTACCGACCAGCACGTAACTGGCAGTGCCCATGTCACCCGGAATCAAAACCGGTTGGCCGATTTGGCGATACCGCTCCGGTAACTCTTCGCTCCCCGGCCCGAAGGCGCGAGTCGCGCCCTTGCGATGAACGCACAATTTCCGCGGCTTGCCGTCCACCTCGTGCGTTTCGATCTTGGCGATATTGTGGGCGACGTCATAGACCTGGCGCAGGCCGAGCGACTCGACCGAGGCCTGG
This sequence comes from Planctomycetales bacterium, assembly GCA_030631125.1. Next base: position 1,955 of record DAOVLS010000214.1, on the reverse strand, counting down.
AAATGATGCGCCAAAGCCTCTCGCGCCAGGTGCGCCAGCAACTGACGATTGGCCCAGGCGTAGTTGGCAGCCGAGCGCATCGCGCCGAGGTACCTCCGGCCCGGAGAACTATCGACAGGGGCGCAGACCAACTGGCGGTCGGGCAAGTCGATACCGAATTGCGCAGGCGCTTTCCGCAGCGACTTTATCGCATCGTCGCACACCTGATAGCCGAAGCCGCGTGAACCGGAGTGGATCATCACGCAGATATTCCCGGTGACGAGTCCCATCGCCTCGGCGGCCTGGGCGTCGAAGATTTCCTCGACGGACTGGATTTCGACGAAGTGATTACCGGCTCCGAGCGTACCGCACTGGTCGCGTCCTCGGCGGTAAGCAACCGGCGAGACCGCGTCCGGGTCCGCCCCCGACAATGCCCCGCCGGCCTCGGTGGCGGCAAGGTCGTCCTCGTCGGCAAGGTCAATCTCAGCCAGATATTTCGCACCGCCAAGGCAAATCTTCCGCAGTTCCTTATCGGTAAATTTGAACTTCCCGCCGACGCCCACGCCGCAGGGAATGTCGCGGAATAACTGATCGACCAGCGCCTTCATCTGCGGTCGGACCTTCTCGACCGTCAGGTCGCTTCGCAGCAGGCGGACGCCGCAGTTTATGTCGTATCCCACCCCGCCGGGCGAGACGACCCCGCCGGATTCGATATCCATCGCCGCCACGCCGCCGATGCAGAACCCGTAGCCCCAGTGGATGTCCGGCATCGCCAGCGAAGCCCCGACGATCCCCGGAAGCGTCGCGACGTTGGCGACCTGCTCTGCCGCCTGCTCGCCACGGATGTGGGACATGAGTTTCTCGTCGGCATAGATAATCCCATCGACCCGCATCCCCGGCCTGGAGTCTTTCGGTATCCGCCAGCGGTATTCGTCAATCTGCTCGATCTTGATGTTTGTCGCCTTACCCATAGGAAACCTCGCAATTTCCAATTTCCCATTTTCAATTGAAAGAACGTCCGGCGACTCTTTCTGTCAATTGGAAATTGGAAATCGGAAATTTCTTCTATACATCCAGAATTACCCGGCCGGTCCATTCATCGCCTTCGCGGGCGACCTTCAGTTGATGATACGTAACGGCCTTGATTTCATCGCCCAATTCGTGTCGGGCAGGATCGTAAGGCTCGCCGACAACTTCGGCGGCAACCGACGTCTCATCAATCCGCTCGACGCGAACGACAGAGATAAGGAATTTCTCCAGGTTGAACAGCCCCAGCAATTCGCCGAGGAAATCCACCAGAAGCGATTCGACATTTTCAGATTCAGCCCGGATTTGCAGCGTCTTTTGCTTTTTTACCGATTGTCGCGGGCAGATTACATCAGCCAGGCCTTCGCCCATCGCCTCGAACAGTTCGCCGAGTCTGTCGGCGCGTCCTTCCAGCCCCACGTCGGCGGTGTGCTCGAATGTCCGGCAATGTTTGGTCATAACCCTGTCCATCTATAATTCTAACCGGAGTAATGATAGGATACCCGTATGTTACTCGGTTCGCATCTAAGTATTTCCGGCGGGCTGCATCGGGCGCTGGAGGCCGCCGGTGATTACGGGTTCGATTGCGTGGCGATGTTCGTCCGCAATCAGCGTCAGTGGCGCGCGGCGCCGCTGAGCGCCGAAGCGATTGCGACGTTCGTCGAGGTCCGCCGCCGGTTGAAAATTGCTCCCGTCGTCGCGCACGGGTCGTACCTGGTGAACCTTGCCGGCAAGGCCGACGTCCGCCGAAAGTCCATCGCCGCGATGCGCGACGAAATTGACCGATGCGAACGTTTGGAGATTGAATACCTGGTGTTTCATCCCGGCTCGCACGAAAACGCCGACGAAGGCATCGGCCTGATTGCCGAAGCCCTGAATGAAATCGTCTCGGACCGGAGCGGGCTGACGCAAATCCTCCTTGAGACCACAGCCGGACAGGGTAACTACAT
>DAOVLS010000260.1 GCA_030631125.1 Planctomycetales bacterium | reverse complement strand
CAATCGGCCGGTGATTTTATCTCTGCGTCTTCGGTCATAATCCGCGGGACGTATGGGCCGTAAATCAGCCCCTTGTCCTCGACCACCTCGGTTTGCTTGAGGGGCACGTCCGCGACTTCCAGAGCGTCGCAGAATCGTGCGAACCGCTCGGCTGTGAAAAAACCCACCAGGTCCGCTCCCGCATCCCGGCAGAAATTTCGGACCCGTTCGGGCTTGCCGAGTCGCTCTGCCTTTGGCCGGGTTCGCTTCAGTGAAGGCAGGGCGGCGCTGGTAAGGACGGTCGCGTATTTGATATCCGTTTCGTAAATTCCGAGCCTCTCGGCCACCAGTTCGCTATAGATGTGCGTATTGCTGATAGCGGAGTAGCCGGCGAGGTCGAGGTGATGGGCGACGTCGAATGCGACGTAGTTGAGCGTCCGTTCAAGGACGGTCAGATACTCGGCGTTGTCGGCGGACTCGGGCAGGAGGCGGATTCCGATGCAGATTAACGAAGCGGCGTCGGGAAGGTGCAATTCGGGATTGATCAGTTGCTCGCTGTCGAATTCTTCGGCCCGACCGACGGCGGCTACGTCCACACCGGCGGCGTCGAGAATCCCCTCAATCGCGGAAAGGAGTTTTACCGGATCGGTTTCCAGGCGATCCTTCTTTCGCCTCGGCGGGCGGCAGTACGACTCGTCGTAATACCGCCGCTGGGGGTTCATGCAGAACTGGAGACAGCATCCCTCCTCGCCGCCTCGCATACCGTATTTCTCCAGGTACTTCAGGATCGTCGCCTCATCGACCTTTTCCGGTATCTCGTGGGCCAGGTCCAGGCAGAAATTCTCCGCCCAGGCGCAGCGCCATTTGTTGGTCTGCGGGAAATTGAAGGTCTTCCCGCCGATCTCCAACTCGTTAATGCCGCTTACCTCCTTACGGAAGGCGTCGGTAGGGCAGTGGTTGACGCACTTCATACATTTGTCGCAGAGGTCTTCGCCGTCGTACATCGGCGTCGGTTCCAGGTCCGCGTCGGTTACGACGGAGACGAACCTGGCCCGCGGGCCGAAGTCCGGCGTCAACGCAAGCCCGCTCCAGCCGATTTGCCCCAGTCCGGCCGCTACTGCGGCATAACGGTGGGCCAGGTCGGGCGCGAAATCCACCTGAAGGTCCTTGTAGCCGTGGTATCGCCAGATGTTGCTGGCGGCGATGGGTAAGGCCTTGTGACCTAGGGCCTCCATGAACCGCCCCAGCAGAAATGAAATATCGTCGAGCTGGGCGTTCATCGTGCCTTGAGTACCGTAGGGTCCCATATCGTGCGGGGTTGGGACTCCGTCCAACTCCACGGCGGCGTCGAGGTGATGAATCGCACAAACCACCACACACCTGGCCCCCGGCAACAGACCCTGCGGACTCATCCGAAGCGGAGCGCCGGAAAACCTTTCGACCGGCGCGATACCCACCAGGTCAGCGCCGAGTTCGGCAGCTTTGGCCTTTACCTGTTCTGTCAGATTCACGAATCGTTCCTTTCCAGACGTTGGGCCAATCGGCGTGTGATTTCGTCAGCCGTTGCCTCCAGACCGGCGAGAACCTTCCTGCGGTGATCGCCTCTGAAGCGAAACTTCGGCAGGAAAAGTCCCAGTGCGGCCACGACGGTCTCGTCTTGCCATATCGGATATGCTGCGGCTGCGATTTCCGGCTGGGACGTATCGACGGCCTTTTCATCTTTGCGGATTTTCCGCAAGGCGGCGTTGAGTTGCGTCCCGGTCTTAACTCCCAGCCAGACGCCTTTACCGGGCAGACCACGGGCGATGATGAACGTCTCAAGCCGTTCGTCGGGCAGGAAGGCCAGCAGAAGCCTGCCCGTGGCGCTTTCGTACATGCCGGAGATGGAAGTGATGTCGCTATGGACCTGAAGGTCCCGATCCCCATCGACCTGGCAGGGAACCACCCGTTCATGCCCACGCAGCACGGAAATCAGCACTGTTTCGCGCAGTTCCCTGGCCAGGGCGGTCATCGGCGGCTCGGACGCCGCCACAAGGTCTTTGCGATAAGGCCCGCTACGGGCGAGGCGGTAGGCTGTCGGACCCAGCGTATAACCTTGTTTCGGGCCGGCCTGATCGACGAAACCCCGACGGACCATCGTCTTGAGAATGTTGGCGCAGGTGGCAGGATGCAGGCCCAGGTCGCCGGCGATCTGCCCCAATCTCTTCGGTCGGTCCGGTTCGGCCGAGAGATAATCAAGAATGTCGAACGCCCTGTTAAGAACCTGTATCATTTTTATATAGTAAAATTACCTTTTGTAATCTTGAAATGTATCCGATGCTCACCTTGATGTCAAGCAAATCCGCATTTTTCTATATCTGTATTCCGGTCTTTCGGGCCGGCCTCCGTCTTCGTATGATACCCCGGTCAACGGTGTCCCGCCGGTGGAGTCGAACCGAAAGGAAGTGTTGCGGCGATGAATAGGACATTCGCGGTAGTTATTGTGTTTTTGACGTTTGGTGTTTCGTGTGCGGCGAAGGTTGGCCTACCTGCCGGTAACAGGAAACCCGCCGGCGCCTCTGCGTGGAAGGAACTCTGCGAGAAGGCCCCCGCCCTTACGGAAAATGTCCGCGCCGTTCTGCTGGCTGATAAAGACATTACAAAAAAGACGTTCCGGCTGCACGAAAAGTACAGGTACGGGACGCTGAAGGATTCCTCCAAAGGCTACGCCCAGCCGATGGCGAACCTTGTCTTCTTTGGCATATTCAATAAGAAAAAGCCCATGACGCTCAACGCGGTGGGGCGGTTGGTCGAAAAAATAGGCGCTCACGCCGAGGCGTTCAACCGGAAGAACAAGCCTTTGCTGGCCGGCGCGGTAAAGATCGAACGGGCGGCGAAGGTCCTGTGCGAATTACTGGCCGGTGGCGATTCAGCGGCGTTGAAATCGCTCAAATCCACCGCCTTTACCGGGAAAGGCGGCGACGAGTTGAGTTACAGCCTGCGGAAACTCTCGGCCGCCCTGGCGGCAGGACGAAAAAAAGAGGCGGCGATCTGGGCGGGCGAGGTCCGCGGAGCCGCAGTCAGGCTGACTGATATACTGCGGTGGGTCGATTTGCAAAGCGAATGGATTATGGACCTTTGCGCGGTCTTCGGCAGTTTCGAGCCGTACTTCGACGGTACCGACGCGGCGCTGGCGAAGATAGGCGGCTGGCGGATATTCATGTTCGGGCGGTGCCCCGGCGCACAGTCGATCCAGACGGTTTGCTACAGGGACGTATTAACGATCGAGCACCTGCTCATTGATTTTTTCACAGTCAGCACCAAAGACGCCGCCGCGATGGGCAAGGTCGGCGGCGATGCGGTCCTTTTGACCGTTACTCCCGCCCGGCGGGGCGCCTGCCGGAAAATTCTCAACGTCCTGCCCGCACGCGCCCGTCCGACATTCCGAAAAATCCTCCGGTCCGATTACGAACTGTCGGCCTTCGGCTCGAATATCTGGCGATATGAAGATGAAGGCAAACTGGATAACCTTATCCGAAGCCTCAAGCGGTACGTTTCCAATTATCCGTCCCTGACGGTCGGGTCGATGATGGATATAATCCACATCCGCAAGGGCGCCTGGTGCGCGACGTCAACCGCGACGGACCGCTATCATCCGAAACTCGTCGAGTGGGCCGGCAAAGTCAAAGGCAAGCCGCGCGACGCCCTCCTTACCGCTCACGGGTTTGCACACGAACTGTATTCTCGCAGCGGGTACCGGGGCAACGTCAAGACACTGAACGACGCGCTCAAGGACGGCAGGATGGACTGCATCCGCATCTGCCAGATGATAGGATGTATCTATGCCGACGCCGGATACGTGGGCTTACATCCGGTTCGCGTCGGACGTGGCAGCGTGCGCGAAAAGAAGGTCGCCACCAGCGGGCATACGCTACTGTCGGCGAGGTTCGGCGATAAGGATTTTTGCGTCGAGGGGCTTGGTGCACCTGGCTTCGGAACGCCGTATGCCGAAAGATATAAAGGCAGGCCTGGCGTCCTGTCCTGCTCGCGGGGGTATCGGGCATTGTACGGCTGGGTTGCAGGGGAAATCTACTTTCCGCAAGGCCCGATAGGGCCGGTGCAATTGCGGATTCCCTATTGCGGCATTGAGAGGAAGGGGTTTGGACGGACCGGCAAGCCAATCCGGCAACCCGCACCGACAACGCAACCACGCTTTTAAACCTGGGGACGCTACCCATGTTTTTTTTATTTGGCGTTGCGTTTGGCGGGTGGCGCCTTCAACCGGAGCGACTTGTGCTACGTAGCGGCTTCGCGGAGTAGCAAGCGGAGCTTGTGGGTGCGTATATGGCGTTTCCAAAGCCGGCAGATGAGTCCCCTTGGGACGAATCTGCCGGAAAAAATGCCTGACAGAAGTATTACCGGCACTTTCGTCCCTGACAAATCGGGACTCAAGTGCCGGCTTCGAAGATTCGCCCGCGCTCACGTTTGCGCGCGCAAACGCGCTCCTGAAAATTCGCATTTAAAATTATTCTGAAATTTTTTCACTTTTTTTTCATTGGACGCGACTCGCGGCTGATAAAGCACTTATCGCTATCCGTCTT
>DAOVLS010000121.1 GCA_030631125.1 Planctomycetales bacterium | reverse complement strand
GGGGATTTTCAGCCTCATGCCTATCGTCAGCCTGTCGGGGTCGGCGACCCGGTCGCGGTTGGCGTCAAGCAGTTTTCGCACAGCCGATTTACTTCCGTCGCCCATCGTCCTGCGTGCGATGGCCGTCAGGCAGTCGCCGGGGCGGACGACATAGGTGCGCTCACTGTTGAAGCGGCTGCTCAACGCCGTCAGCGTCATTTCCGTGTAATGCCTCCGCGTGGGCGTTGAGGCAACGCGCTGTGACCGGGACGCCTCGGCCCGAAGCGGGGGAATCACCAGCACCTGCCCCACCGACAGCGCAGCCGGACTGGTGAGTTTATCGCGATTGGCGCGGTATATCCGAAGATGCTCGCCCTCACGCCTGCGGCCATAGACCTTCCGAGCGATCCCGATCAGCGTATCGCCGGAGCGGACCCGATAGGTTCGCAGCCGGGGAGGCGAAACGAGTCTGACGACAGGAGCCGGCTGGGTATTCGACGCCGCAGGCGCGGATACGCCGGACCCGTCGCGCTGCTGCGAGACCGACTCCGCCGGGCGGGAACTCTCCGTCGAAGGCGCAAGGACAGACCGATCGTCCCGCTCGCAAAACTCCGCCGAAACCACTTCGGGTCCCGGAGGCGACGCCGCCGGTGCGGCGGATTGAGAGGAACGGTATGATTTCGAGAAACTTATACTCCGCTGCCCAAGAACCAGACCGAAAAGAACAATAAATACCAGACCGACAAGAAGTGCGATGCGTGTTTCGTGTGTCATGTTACAGGCTCCATCCCAGCATAAACTTGTGGCATGACCGCCTGCCTGCCGGTAGGCAAGGTCTCGGCCATGAACTCACGGGCGAGACGCCCGTGCCACGTGAATCCGTTCGATCCCGCGAAGTTTCGCTGATCGGCTCCGCGGGTTCCTGTATATTTCAACCGCACCACCGGTTATTGGTTTTTTATTCAGCAATTTGTGCGTTCCGGTCTCGGCCGCTGCGGCAAAGGCCCGCTTGACGAGGCGGTCTTCCAGCGAGTGGAAACTGATTACCGCCGCCCGTCCGCCGACGCTCAACAGGCCGGGCATCTTTTCCAGCAGGCGTTCGAGACTTTTCAACTCGCCGTTGACGGCAATCCGCAGGGCCTGGAACGTCCGCGTAGCCGGATGAATCCTGTGCCTGACACCGGGCCTTCGCGGTAACGCACCTGCGACTATCCGCGCCAATTGCCCCGTCCGCTCGATCCGCTCCGCCTGCCTGGTCCGCACAATCGCGCGGGCGATCCGTCGGCTGTGGCGGTCCTGACCGTTGCGATAGATGAGGTCCGCCAGTTCCGACTCGCCGAGCGTGTTCACCAGGTCAGCCGCTGTCGGCCTGCCCCGCTGGGGTCCGCTCCGGCGGTAACGCATGTCCAGAGGACCGTCGGTCTGGAAACTGAAACCCCGCGACGGGTCGTCGATCTGCGTCGAAGCCATTCCCAGGTCCGCCAGGATGACATCGGCCGAAGCAACGCCGGCCTCGGTCATCACGACGTCGGTGTCTGCAAAGTCGGCCTCGAACAACCTGACACGCCGGCCGAAACACACTAAACGCTCTTTGGTTTTCAATAAGTTGGACTCGTCCAGGTCGATGCCTATCAGCGTTGCATCACTACCCGCCGACCCCAGCATCGCCTCGGCATGACCGCCGAGTCCGACCGTACAATCAACAATGACCTGCTTGTCTTTAGGCGCCAGTAACCTCAGCACCTCGTCAAGCAAAACAGGAAGATGGCCGGCATCATCCATGACGCCGGCCTATCGGACCACCGCGGCATCCTCAGCCAAAGCAGCCTCGGCATGCCGGGAAAATGCCACCCGGGCATACTCATCTCCCATTGATTGAACTCGCGCCAGACGCTGCGCTAGTACCAACAGTCGCTGCCGAAGCCCATCCTGATAATTCGATGGTGCAGCGCCCTGGTGCTGGAGTTCCGCAAGAGTCGTGCGAAAACGTCCGTGTTCCATACACGAGCCACTTGCCTGTCGCTGGGAAACGAGCATGCTGAAATCCTTTCCTTATCCGGGCAGCAATCCCGGCGGCCTGGAAAACTCTCAATGAGAGCCTCTGTAATTCGTCGGCGCATCAAACCCATCCATGTTGCACCGACGCTCCCTGTCTTCACTTGTCAGTCTCGCCGCTCGACGAAAGCCCGTCGCCGGCGTCAAGAACATCTTCGCTGTACCTCTCGAGAGCGTCTTCGACGTAACGCTCCCACTCATCCGTAGGCCAGAGTTCGATGTGGTCGCCCTTGCCGATAAGCGTTATGCGATCCGAAATAGTCGCACGCTGCATGGCCTTCTCGGGCAGCACCACACGCCCCTGTGAGTCCGGCTTGAGAACCCTCGCAAACGCAAACAGCAAATCGCCCTTCTGGTTCTTCCGACTGGGAATCGGGCTACGCTGAAGAGTCCCCAACAGATGACGATAATACTGGTCCGGGTAAAGCCACAAATGACGGTCCGGACCAAGGATCAGATAAAAGTCTTTCCCATCCTCGTCCAGAACGATCTGCTCACGCAATGCCAAAGGAATTGCGAGCCTGTGCTTAGCAGCATCAATCGTCTGATCGAACTCGCCGACAAACAACGCCATTGCGTGGTTCCTTTCACCCTTCAATGGGATTGGCAGGGAAAATACACCACTGACAGGGACGCGCCAAGGAAAAAAAAATTTAATCCTTATTTAATAACACCTAACGAAAACCGACCATACGCAACAGATTCGTACCCCCCGAAATCCCGGACACAATATATTGCGATGAAAAAAAATTCGTTTTTCCTGATTTTCATTTTCGCGGGCTTCAGGAAAAACACCTCTGGGAGAAAAAACATCGTTTGGCAAAGACGACGGATAGCTATCCGTCGAAGCAAACGTTCTCGTAAAGTCTCTCGTGCGCTGTAATGTTCGCTTCGATGGAAAATCGTTCCTTTATTCGTTTCTGTCCTGCTGAACCGAGTCGGACTCTCTCGTTGCGATTGTCGGCGAGTTGATTTGTCGCCGCTGCCAGCGTGTCCGTATCTTCCGAATCGATCAGTAATCCGCTTACGCCGTCTTCGATCAACTCTGTCAGTCCCGGAACTTTCGTTGCGATTACAGGCACTCCCGCCGCCATTGCTTCAGCCGCCGCCAGACCGAACCCCTCCCACCGGCTGGGCTGAACGAAAATGTCGGCAGCGGAAAGCACGCCGGGAACGTCGTCGGTTCGACCAAGCCAAATCACCGGGCCAGGTTTGTCTTCGCGGAGAAATTTTTCAAGAATCAGCGTTTCAGGACCGTCGCCGGCGACGACGAGACGAATATCGCTGCGACTTTGACGGAGGCGTCGAACAGCCTCCAGCAACATCGGCAGGTTCTTCTGATAATCAAGTCGGCCTACGAAGGCCATGAGGATTTCATCGTCGCCGACGCCCCACCGGCGGCGGAGTTCTTCGCGCCGCGACATATTCGGCGCGTAGGCATCCGAATCGATACCGTTGTAAATGACTTTGTATCGCCATGACGGCAGGTGCGCTTTTCGTGCGTGGTGGTCCCGGACGGCCCGCGAGACACATACTATGCGGTCGCACCAGTTTGCCGTTACGCGCGCCCAGGCATACTGCCAGGGCCTGAAGCGTGCCTCCGCCACGTGGACGGTATGAACCAGATTCGCCACACCGGCCAGCCGGGCTGCGATTCGCCCTGCCAGGTCGGCGTGGAACAGATGCGTATGGAGCAAGTCGATTTTTTCACGCCGGAGCAGTTTCACAAGTCCGGTTATCTTCACGACGTCCAACTTGCCGCGTACGTTCAGGACGGTAACGCCGATGCCCGCCCGCTTGAGCCGGTCGGCCACCGCCCCACCGCGAAGCGCAGCCACCTGCACGGCAAACCGTTTGCGGTCCAGCCGGCGCGCCAGTTCATAAACGCACCGCTCGGCGCCCGCCGGTCGAAGTTCGGTAATCAATTGGCAAATACGTAAACGCTTCACGGAGATAATGTACCATCCACCCCACAGCCCGCAAGGTTTCGCATCCGCACTTGAAAAACCTGTGCTGTCCCGCTACATTCCCCGAACCATGAATGAGAAACTTACAACGGATAAGGCGATGATACTGGCGCGCGGGCTTGGCACGCGGATGCAGAAGCAGGCCGATGGCGTCAAACTCGACGCAGCCACCGCCGACCTCGCCGCCAAAGGCGCCAAGGGATTGATTACCGTCAGGGCGGGCAGGCCGTTTCTGGACTACTCGCTCCAGGCGCTGATGGACACCGGTATCCGGGATTTCTGCCTGGTCGTCGCGCCGGGTACGTCGGCGCTTCGCAGTTACTACGAGGCTGTAGGCGAGAGCCTGCCCAACGGCCGGATTTCCTTCGCCGTTCAGGATGAACCCCTCGGCACAGCCCACGCCGTATCGTCAGGCCGGCAGTGGGCTGACGGAAAACCCTTCATCGTCGTCAACTGCGACAATTTCTATACGTCGGCTGCCATCGGCGCCCTGATAACCGCACCTGCGCCGGCGACGGTCGCCTTCGAGCGGGAAGCCCTGATCACCAATAGCAACATCCCGGCAGAGCGTATCCGCCGATTCGCCGTGATTGATTTCGAACAGTCAGGTCGCCTCCGCAGGATCATCGAAAAGCCCGACAACCCCGACGATTACGCACTCGACGGAAAACTCTACCTCTCGATGAACTGCTTCTGCTTCACCGCCGAGATCTTCGACGCATGTGACGCCATCGAGCCGAACCCCGTCCGCGGCGAGTACGAACTACCCACAGCCGTGCAATATACAATCGAACAGATGGGTCTTACTTACCAGGCCGTCAAGTGCACCGAGGGCGTCCTCGACATGACCGGACGCGGCGACATCGAATCTGTCCGCCGACTGCTGGCCGACCATGAGGTCCGCTTCGATGCACCGGCCCAATCGGAGAACATGTGATGCCTTGCCTGGACGACCTTCTTGTCAGCGAAGATATGCTGATGCAGCGATCCTCCGGTGTACTGGCTGAACGGTTCGGCGTTCCGCGCGATGCTGAAGCCGTCGGCGCATTCGTCCCCGGACGGGTCGAGTTCCTCGGCAAACACACCGATTACGCCGGCGGGCGAAGCCTGCTTATGACCGTCCAAAAGGGTTTCCGCCTGGTCGCCGCCGGGCGGGACGACAACATCATCCGCATCACCGCAGGCCCGGCATTCGACGACATTCAGGAATTCGCCTTTGGCCAAAGCCCGCCGCACGAACCGGGACACTGGGTCAACCACGTCTCGACGGTCGGACGCCGCCTGGCAGCCAACTTCGGCGACCTCCGCGGCGCTGACATCGCCTTTATCTCCGACCTGCCAATCGCAGCAGGGATGAGTTCGTCGAGCGCGCTGATAGTCGCGGTCTTCCTGGCCATCTCCGAAATCAACCGCCTGACTGAGACGGAAATTTACCGTCACAACATACACTCAAACATCGACCTGGCGTACTACATCAGCTGTGTGGAAATGGGCGGCACGTTCGGAACTCTCACCGGACAGGCCGGCGTGGGAACATTTGGCGGAAGCGAAGACCACACCTCAATGCTCTGCTGCAAACCGGGGACGCTTTCGCAGTTCTCGTTCGCCCCGTCCGCATTCGAACGCGAGATACCTTTCCCCGCCGGAATGGAAATAGTAATCGCGTCCTCCGGCGTCGAAGCCGTCAAGACGGGACCGGCCCTGGAGAAATACAACCTCGCCTCAATCCGCGCGCGCAAAGCGGCTGAAGCCTATAACCGCTCAGCCGGTACGCAATGCAAAAACCTCCGAGACGTAACCGTCAACGCCGGAGAAAACGGACTTTCCGTCGCAATGGACGCCATTAGACAAGGCGCAACCGACGAGGACGCCGGTCTGGACCTGCCCGGACGCTTCGAGCAGTTCTACCGCGAGGACCAGCAGATAATCCCCGCCGTCGGCGACGCCATCTCGGCAGGGAACGTCGAGGCAATCGGCGAACTTGTCGATGCCTCGCACGCAGGCGCGCGGACGGGGCTGAAAAACCTTATCGGCGAAACCGACTTTCTCCAGCAATCCGCCCGACAACTCGGTGCAATCGCAGCCTCCTATTTCGGGGCAGGCTTCGGCGGGAGCGTATGGGCGATGATTACCAAAGACAAGGCCGAGGAATTCCGCGCCGCATGGGAACAAACCTATAAACAGCATTTCCCCGAACCGGCGAAACAGGCGGAGTTCTTCATCACCGAACCCGGCGCACCGGCGCACATAGTATAAAGATAGGGACTAGGGACTTGGGACTTGGGATTAGGCAAAAACGGAAAAAAACAGAAACTCAAAACTGATTGACTGGTTGATTGGTTTCAGGTTCCGTTTTTCTGTTTTTGCCTGGTCCCTAATCCCAAGTCCCAAGTCCCTATCTGTTACATTTGCATTCGATTACAAAATCCGTTATCATGTTTCGGATACAGTTCCCGGATGTATCCCCTGGATAACTGAAACCCGAACCGAAAGGAGATATGCGCAGTGTCAGATAACGCAAAATACCCGCTTCAGGATGTTGATGAACCTAATCTTTTCCGCGACATCTTTCCGTACACCAAGTTGCCCCGGCTTCCGTTCGACGGCCAGGCCGTTCCGATAGACCGCGCCGCCGAGGTCTGGATAACCGATACGACCTTCCGCGACGGTCAGCAGGCGCGCCCGCCTTACACAGTGCAGCAGATTGTCGATATTTACTCGCTGATGCACAAACTCAACGGGGGCAGCGGGCTTATCCGCGCCTGCGAGTTCTTCCTCTACTCAAAACGCGACCGCCAGGCCGTCGATAAATGCCGTGAACTGGGCTTCGAGTTCCCGCAAGTTACCGGCTGGATCCGCGCCGTCAAAAGCGACTTCAAACTCGTCAAGGACATGGG
>DAOVLS010000413.1 GCA_030631125.1 Planctomycetales bacterium | reverse complement strand
GGAGACATCACCTTTAGCCGATCCCTTTCCTGTTGACTCATTTCGATCCGATCCTTGTTCATCCGCTCTCCTTCTTATTGTCAGGAAAGCGGACATTTCTACTTTGTTAGGACCGGACATTTCTACTTTGGTATGACAGTGGTCGGGAATTGACTTGACGCTCAATATGTAGTTGTATATCTTTCCTGCCGACCCCTATATGATGATTGCGGATTGAGAATTGAGGATTTTTCGTGTTCCTCTTTCAATCCGCAATCCGAAATCCGCAATCCGCAATAGATTGAGAGTGTAATTATGCAATGCCCCTTCTGCGGTGGTGATGATGACAAGGTTATCGACTCTCGCGGCAGCGACGGCGGACGGTCTGTGCGACGGCGCCGCCAGTGCCTGGCCTGCAACCGGCGGTTCACCACTTACGAACGCTTCGAGGAAACCACACGCATCACCGTAGTCAAAAAGGACGGTTCACGCGTTTCCTATGACCGCCAGCGACTCCTGGCCGGTCTGCAAAAGGCCTGCTACAAACGCCCGGTATCGGACCCGCAACTGCTCCGCATAGTCGAGACCGTCGAGGAAAACATCTTCCGTAACTATGAGAAGGACGTGCCGTCCTCGTTCATCGGCGATACGGCGAGCGACTGCCTGCGCAAACTGGACAAGGTCGCCTACATCCGCTTCGCCAGTGTATATCGCGAATTCAAAGACGTTGGCGAGTTAATCGAAGAGGCGTCAGCCATCCGCGACGTTCCCGAAGAGGCGCCGGGGCAGAAAGACTTGTTCGACGCGAATAATCAAGATTCTCAACATAAGGCCGGGAAATGAGCCAGGAAATTATCGATGCGGTTTTCAACGTAATCTTCCCGCTGCTGGGCGGTCTGGCATTATTTTTGTTCGGTATGAACATGCTTTCGGACGGTCTGAAGAAGGTCGCCGGTAACCGCCTTCGACGACTGCTGGAGAAGGTAACGAAACGCCCGATAACCGCCCTGATGATCGGCGCGGGGATAACGGCCCTTATTCAATCGAGTTCCGCCACTACGGTAATCGTCGTCGGGCTGGTCAATGCCGGACTGCTCGCTCTCCGCCAGGCCATCTGCGTCGTAATGGGCGCTAATATCGGTACGACAATGACGGCGTGGCTGGTTGGCGTAGCCATGCTGAAGATATCCCTTTACGCCATGCCGATAATCGCGATGGGAATGATTTTGCAGTTCGTCGGCAAGAGGCAGCGGACGAAAAATATCGGGCAGATACTCATCGGCTTCGGCATCCTGTTCATTGGCATCGGTTTTATGAAAGGCGCCTTCGCTCCGCTGCGGGGCGACGAGGGCGTACAGCAGTTCCTCGCCTCTTTCGCTGACAAGCCGATACTGGCGATTCTGGTCGGGGCCGGTATCACCGTCCTGATCCAAAGCAGTTCTGCCTCGATTGCGATCATCCAGGCGATCGCCGTCGGAGGGTTGTTCGGAGCGGACCCGGAAACGGCCTTTCGCATCGCGATCCCGTTCATCCTCGGCGACAATATCGGCACGACCATCACCGCCCAACTCGCCGCCCTTCGATCAAACGTCAACGCGCGTCGGGCCGCTATGGCCCATACCGTCTTCAACATCTTCGGCACGTGCTGGGTACTTCCGCTGGTGCTTGTCGGCTGGTTCCCCACTATCGTCAGTCGCATCACGCCATGGTCGCTTAGTTTCAACAACATAGCCCTGGAAATCGCCGCCGCTCACAGCGTATTCAACGTCATAAACGCCCTGGCGTTCCTTCCCCTGGTCGGACTGCTGGAAAAGGTGGTTGTACGGATCCTCCCTGCCCGCAAGGGCGACATCCAGATGCAGCCTGTAACGCTTGACCGGAACCTGCTGGCGACACCGCCGGTGGCGATGGACCAGGCCAGGCGGGAACTGGTCCGCATGGCCGAAACCGCCCGCGACGCCCTCGACGACGCCATTACCGCCGTTCGACATGACGACCGTGCCGCATTGAAACGCGTCGCAATAAAAGAAGACGCCGTGGACGACTTCCAGACCGAGATTACGCGCTACCTCGTGGAACTGTCCCAGCGGACGCTCTCGCCGGAAGAAGCCAGCGAACTGCCGGTGCTGCTCCATACGGTCAACGACATCGAGCGTATCGGCGACCACGCGGTCAACATCACCGAAATAGCCGTCCGCAAACTCGACCAGCGGCTCACCTTCAGTCAACACGCCACCGAGGAAATGGGCAGAATGCGAGATGAAATTTACCAGATGTCCGACAACATCCTCGCCGCCATTGGAAATAACGACCTTTCCGCAGCCGAACGCGCCCTCGAACACGAAAAGACCGTCAACCGAATGCAGATGGAACTCCGCCGAAGCCACGTCCGGCGACTCGGCGAAGGGACATGCTCGGCCATGGTGGGACTGCTGTTCGTCGATTTCGTCGATAACCTGGAAAAGATCGGCGACCACCTGACCAACATCGCCCAGGGCGTCCTCGGCGGACTCCAATGGGACGGAAAAACCGCTCAGGAATCGGTCAAAATGAATATTGAATAATGAACAAGGAATGTCGAATTTTGAAGTAAAAAAATCTTCCCTTCAGTGGTATCTTGTTTCTTTTACTTCGTAATTCGAAATTCTCTGTTCATTATTCAATATTCCTTTTTTATGTTGACTATATCCCGCTCCCGCGGTTAGTCTCTATCGGCAACCTATGGTCATCAAATCGGCCTGGATAATTCGGTTGCCCACTTTCGGCAGGGAGGCATCGCTATGGACAAGATC
>DAOVLS010000003.1 GCA_030631125.1 Planctomycetales bacterium | reverse complement strand
GTCAATAGTATCCAAGGCGCCCCGCTGGGGCTTGTACATATTGATCGCCATTCTACCACGGGCTTCCGCCCGTGGCTAAGAAAGGCACCGCTAACGCGGCTGAAAAATCAAAAACCGTTCTGCTCTGTTTTCAACAGAGCAGAACCGTCCTGCTTTCTGCCGATATTGCATACGCATACGATTAATGGTCGGTCATGACGCGAAAAAATCCGAATTTTATTCATTTTTTCATGTTGACAGATTCGGGCATTGAACCTATAATAAGTAGTGAAGGAAAAATAGGTTACGTTGCAATCGGAGAGGCACGTTCGGCAGGGTGACTGTTGCTCGAAATGCTCGCTCATAAGCACATCGTTATGCTTTATGCTTAAGCGGCTTGTCACGGATGGGAATGTGCTCGTGACGGATCGTAAAATCAGTTCGGTACAATGCTCATAAAGGAAATTTGCCTTTGTTGGTAGGAGGAGTGCTCAAATGAAAGACTTACGGCTCGGTAAGGTTTTAATAGTGCTTGTCGCACTGCTTGTGGTTGTCCCGTCTGTGGCTCGTTCAGCGCCATCGGAACCGAATCCCGACGCGGCGTTTCGGGGTCTGAGGACCGGTTACGTCAAGACCTGGCACATCTACAGTGACAAGAACCCCGTCAAGGGCACTAACGGTATTCTGGACCCCGGCGACACTGAAATCGCTACCTTTGAGAACTGGTGGACGCCGGCGTCAAGTCACTCGCAGCACAACTACAGCCGCGACGGCGGAGACTGCACCTACGCTCCCGGCAGCGATATAAACTCCGGTCCGATTAACTACTCTTCGCACAACAACAGCGGCCTGGAAAACTTTTGGATGGGGCAGACTCCCACGGGAAAAAACAAAAACACTATTCAGTTCTACATGACCTACAGCCAGTTCGACAACAACGACTGGAAGGGCGGATATACCTATTCGACCGATGCGACTGTCCAGGCCGTCGTCGAGCAGCGGCACGAGACCCGCAACGGTTATGCTTTGGGTTGGGTTTCGCACTCAGAGGAACCTTTTGGCACCGTTCCGATTAACCCCCAGACCCCGGCCGGGTTCGTCAATATGGACATTTTCGTCCACGAGGGCAAGGGGCTTACCCCCAACATCAACCCCGACGGAAGCATAGACGTAACCGGATTCGGGAAGAGTTATTCTAACCCCCAGGTCTCCGTCAGTAATGACATTAGCGACAAGGCCAATGATGTAAACGTCAACATTCCCAGCTTGGGACCCGGTGGCGACAGGTTCCATCCTCCGGTGTTTGAGGATCCGACCTCGGGCACCCCCACGGCCGGGACATATTCATGGCCAGAAAACGCGACGCGTATGACCGCCAACGGCTATAACGCAGCCGACCTGACCGGCATCATCAACTCGATGGAGATCAAGGAACGCGATTCTTATGCTCTCGTTGCAGGCGACGTGGTCTGGGGCAATCGGCGCCCAAGCGAGATATTGGCCAACCTGGTCGATGACAAGGGCAACCCGTACACCTATGCCGACGCCTTCCTGGATGATTCGGAATATCACGACGGCGCTTCCGACGGCGGGGTTATCGCGGGCCTGGCCGGCGAGACCGAGTACAATTTCCAGCAGAACAACTGGGGCGATCAGCAGGTAATCCGCATTGACGTATCAGAAGCTACGCTCCGGGCCGGCAACATCGACGAGATAGTCTTTTGGGATTTCGGTGACTCCGACAGTACCACATGGGGCACCACCACCGGCGACCAGGTGAACCCAGCGCCCATTTTCTTCGGTGTTGACCTCACCCAGACCGCTGCGCACGGGCAGATATTCTGGGATGACGGGGCGGGCGGACGCATCTACTTCCCGGAGAACCGTATCTATATTGCACAGGTTACCATCGTGCCCGAGCCGGCCAGCCTGACGCTGCTGGCGATTGGGGCGGTGGGACTGATGATTAGACGCCGCAGAGCGGTGATACGATAGAGCGGAGAAGAATACCAACCAAGGCGACGAGCGGTCTGGGAAAACCCGGGCCGCTCGTTTTTTATGCGCTTGCGGCGTACTCTACCAGAAGCCAGAAGGCTATTGCCAGGGTCGTCAGACCTACGAAGATATAGGCCCACAGACCCAGGATTTGCAGAGGTAGTTTCCGGAGGTGTTTGACGCGAACGGTCTTATAGACCACAGCCAGCGCCATGCACAACGGCAGGACCAGCCAGATATGGTTAATTCCCATCTGGAGGGGGTGTTTGAATATCATGTCTTTTCCTCCCGCTTTCGGCGGGCCGGTTCGCCGAACTGGCCTAACGCAGCCAGCATGATCGCGTCGAAGATGCACATAAGGTTCAACATTCCGGCAACGCCGGCGTAGGCGCGGGCGACGGTGTCGGTTGGGTAACTGAGGTTGAGCCCTTTCCCGGCCAGCGCCTTGGTGTAAGTGGCCCACCACTTACCCCGCAAGTCCGGCGGGGGGATGGGCGTTCGCAGTTCGGGGTCTTCGAATTCCTCGGTAATCGTCCGGCGGTATTGTTCCTGGCGGTACCACGCCGCTACGCCCGAAACTCCCGTGCACATCTGGGCGGTGAACCACCAACGCTGACGCAGCGGCTCGACGGTGAATATCCCCCCGAACGCTACGCCCGTCCAGAACAGACCGTTGATGCAGATGCAGATAATGAGGCCGCGAAGCGTCCGCCTGAGATAGACGTGACCCGCCCCGGGGATCAACCAGGCCAGTATCCCGGCGATAAAGGGCGCAAAATAATTTTGCCGATAGCGGTTTGACATACGTTCTCGCCTGTTTACAGGACGCAATGTCGCCCACAGACCGCTGTATGTCAAGCGATATAAAGACCGGAATACCGGATTACCGGATTACCGGAAGACCGTGAAAAACAAAAAACAACAGGAGGATACCGGAATACCGGATTACCGGAAGACTGTGAAAAACGAAAAAACAACAGGAGAGGACCGTGAGACCGGATTACCGGAAGACCATGAAAAATAAAAAACAACAGGAGAAGACCGTGGGGCCGGAATACCGTAGCATTGGGCATTGGGCATTGGGCATTGGGCATTGGGCATTGGTGGCCGAGGGTCGTTGCACGTTTCGCCCTTATAGTTCTGATATTTTATTGAATCGTGGAATTAAACAGAAAAAAACCTTCACAAACCCAGTGCCACCAATGCCAAATGCCAAATGCCAAATGCCTTTTTACCCCGCGACATCCATCGCCAGCACGGTAACGTCGTCGTCGCACCGACCGGCCTGGCGGTGCTCGTCAATCCGTCTGGCCAGGTGCAGCATCATCTCATCGGGCCGAAGACTGCGCAAGGATTGAAGTGTCGGCAGCAGGGCCGAGTCGCCCGAAGCCGAGTCGGTCGGGAGCATCTCTTCAGCCCCGTCGGAAAAGACAATAAGCCGCTGGCCGCGATTGAGATGAAATTCCTGCTGGTCGAAGGTCTCTCCGGGAAAGACGCCCAGCAGCGCCCCGGCGGCGTCAAGCCGTTCGACGTTACCGTCGGCGTCGAGCAGCATCGGGGCAGGATGCCCGCCGCGAGCGTACCGCAGCAGCAGGGTCTCCGTGTCGATAATTCCATACACGGCGGTGCAGAACTGGCACGAACTGAGGTCCTGCTCGCAGATGTCGCTGTTCAGGCCGGCCAGCGCCTCGCCGGGCGGAACGATCTCGTAGCGGTCGCCGGAGATGCGCTTGGTTTGCAGCGACTTTTTGATGAACATGGTCAGCAGCGCCGCGGGCATACCGTGACCTACGACGTCGGCGACGTAGAAGCCGATATGGGTCTCGTCGAGGCGGAAGACGTCGTATATGTCGCCGCTGACCCAACCGGCCGGGCGAAACAGTGCGGCGAAGCACGCAGACCCGACCGCCGGAAGCGACCTGGGCAGGAAATCCCGCTGAAGCCGGGCAGCCAGGCGCATCTCTTCGTCGAGTTCCTCGAAGTTACCGGCGGCGCCCACGCCGAAACCACGCACGGCGGCTATGTCGGTCTGTAGATGCTTGATAGTCGGCTGAAGCGCCGATGCCGATTCGATTCGTGCGGCAAGTTCGCCCGGAGGTGCGTCGGCGTCGGCGAGTATGAACTGTCCGCGGCGATTGGCCAGGATGCCCCGGTGGTCTGAACCCGCCGGCAGCAGCACTACCGCCACTGCCCCGCTGCGATCAATCCGGTCCAGCAGTTCGGACAGATGCTTCGCGTCGAATCCGCCTTCGGCGAAGCCTTCGTCGGGTGGGGCGATTAAGACGATTTCGGCGTCGTCGAGTTGTCGCGGGTGCGGCTGGGGCGAATCGCAGGCGGTTATATTCCATCTGCCGCCGATAGCGGCCAGAACGTTTTCGGGCATATCCCCCGGCCCGAACCAGAGCAGTTTTTGTTTTTTCGCAAGAAGTACCATTCGCGCACACCCTGCCGGCGTCAATAGTTACATCGACCCGGCGGGGACGTGCCTTTAACAGCCTCGCGCAGATGAAAACCTTACAGGGTTCCGACTTTTGTCGCTCGTCGTGATTTTCCGCGAGGTGCGCGGCGAGGTGTTCGACGGTCGATGTAGTCTGTAGCGGCCTTGGTCAACAGCCCTGACCGGGTTTCGTTCTCGGCTTCGGCGAACCGGTCCACCGCATCAAGAATCCGTTGCGGCATGGTGATATTAATCCGCTTGGCCTCTATTCGCAGACTCGACGGCGAGATGGAAACAACCGCCCATATTCCGCCTTTATATTCGCGATTGCTCTTGTAATCCTCGATCCGGCCTGGCTTGGGGATAACCTGACCGTCTTCAATTAAACCTTCCATGTGCAATTCGATAGATTCCTGGGCCATTGCGATTGCTTCGTCGAGTGTGCCGCCGGCGCTGAAGCAGCCCGGAAGATCGGGAACCGTTACGCCATAGTCGGAATCCTTGTCTTTATGAATGACGATTGGATAGTTCATTTCTTGCTCCATCCCGCTTGTTTCATGATGGCCTTAAGTGTTCCGGTCGGGAAATCTCTCTTCGGATGCGGCACTGTTACAAGTCCGTCCTTGTCGGGATGACGGAATTGGTAATGGCTGCCTTTCGTCCGGACATGCACCCATCCTTCAGCCTTGAGTCGTTTAATAATCTCCCGACTATTCATTATGCGTATTATACACACCCAAGGCCGCGCCTATCAAGTATTTACTTGACGATAAATATAATATTTCGGTCGAAAGGAGGATTCTCTTCCGGAGATTATTCGGATGGACCTTCAGCGGCGTATCGAAGTGGTGGCTTTCAAAATCGTGCGGCAGGTGGTATAATGCTGCACGTTATGACGACCGAAGTGGAAATAGACAAAGAGAAGATTGCCGAGTTCTGTCGCGGGAACCACATACGTCGGCTGTCGTTTTTCGGGTCGGTCCTTCGGGACGATTTCGGCCCCGACAGCGACGTGGACGTGCTCGTGGAGTTCGAGGTCGGCCACGTGCCGGGTTTGGCGTTTTTTGGTATGGAATTGGAACTGTCTGAAATCATAGGCCGGAAAGTCGATCTCAATACCCCCAATTTCCTGAGCCGGTATTTTCGCGACGAGGTAACGGCCTCGGCCGAGGTGCAATATGTTGCAGCATGAGGATAGAATTCGTCTCCGACAAGCAATTCCCGGCGTTGATTCTGAATAATTCCTGTTTCTTCAAGCATATTTTTAACGACATACCGAGGTTGGCAGTTCGACTTTGTCGCCGACCTTTATGCCGGCGCGTTCAAACGTTCCGGCGGCGACCTCCAAAGCAAATCGCGCGGGATATTTGCTGGAATAGAAACACTTGGGCTTACGCGGGTCGTCCTCGACGATCATTGTACGGATGTTGACAATCGTTCCGTCGTTTGAGATGAAGGCTATGTCAAGAGCGGTCCGGCAGTCGAGCATGTGGAATGTCAGCATCTCTTCGCGTGGGAAGACGAATAACATTCCGGTTCCTTCGGGTATTTCGTCCCTGTCGGCAAGGCCTTTGCTGAGGGTTTGCTCGTCGTCGGCGATTTCCACTTTCCAGACGTGTTCGCCTATGCGAACCTGTGGCCGGCTGGATTTACCGGAGCAATTGCACGACGAAAGCAGCAGAAGCGGGAAAAGGACAATCCATAATGTGAGGTTTTTTAACATGATGTTATTTTATCGTCGTCGTACCGACGACGGCTAAACGCATTTCGGGTTTCGGCGATTACCTGTTCCGGTGTGATTAGTTGCATACATGTATTGTGTCGGCATCGTCGTTTGAGGCATCCGGCGCATGGGATGTCTGCGACGATGGCTTTTCCCATCGGGCTGGGTGGTCCTGTGCGTTCCGGGCGCGTCGGTCCTATGAGCGTTACGAACGGCGTCCCGACGGCAGGGGCGATAAAATTGGCTGACGAGTCGCAGCAGACGACAGCCCCGGCCGATGCAATCAGGGCGACGACCTGTGGCAGCGTCGTCTGTCCCGCCATACTGAACACCTTTGAGTTGCTGCCGGTAAGGTTGTCGCACAGTTCGCGGTCGTCGCCGGAGCCTGTCAACACTATCGGAACGTCGCGGGACAACTCATCCACCACCTTGCGCCAGTGGCGGGGCGGGTACATCTTGCTCGCCCATCGAGTCCCCGGGGCGATTACGAAATACGCTCCGGGGGTGAGATTATGCTCGTTCAGGAACGATTCGACAAACGCCCTTGCCTCATCCGTAACGGTCAGAACGAGGTCGTCGGCCCGTGCGTCCACGCCGAGTGCGCGGGCAAGGTCGATATTGCGACCGACGGTATGGGTGGCCTCGACGGGAATTGGGTGTGTGTAGAAGATGCCGGCGAATTCGCGGGCGTCGGCGAACCCGGCCCGGACGGCTGCGCCGCTGACGCGGGCGAAGAATCCGCTGCGGAACAGGCCCTGAAGGTCGATGACCCAATCGAATCGCCTGCGGCGGAGGTTCCGGCAGAAGGTCAAAAAATCCCTCGTCGCTCCGGCGTTGAGCCCGATTCGCCCGTACCGTCGGCGGTCGAAGAGGATTGTCTCGTCCAAATCTTTTTGCCCGGCCAGGATTGGCGCACATCCCGGCGTTACCATCCATGCGATGTGCGCTTCGGGAAAGGTCCGCCTCAGCCCGGTCAGGACCGGCATGGCGGTTATCACGTCGCCCAGGCTGGAGGGTTTGATGATAAGTATCTTTTCCGGCCTGGGCGGGGGCGAACCGGTCACGTCGTGGTCCTCCGCTGGGCTTTCTGGCGGCGCTGGCGGGAGGCAATTTGCCGGCGTATTTTCCGGCTTGACCAGTTCTGGAGGAGTCGCCAGTAGGGTTTGTAATTGATTTTTCCGGCCCCGGGGCTTCTGAGGTATCCCAGCAGCATTCTCAGTCTGCCTGCGCGGTTGACGACGGGGCACTCCAGCAGCGAGACGTTCAGCCTCATAAGTCCGCGGAACTGCCGGCGAGCGGTAACTCGGCGTACCCGGCTGACGCCGTCGAGGTCCACGAGGATAACTTCGGGCGGGTGGTCCGGCAGTCCGGCCCAGTGCACCAGCAGGTTGGAAGCCTTCAGGTCGCGGTGTGCGAATTTTTCCTCGTGCAGTCGGCGGAGGAGGCGCCCCAGTTGCCAGAGGACCTGGCGGGCGAGGCGTTTTTTCTCTATCGGCGGGTCATCGGAGAGTTCACCACCGAGGTAGCGATTGAGGAACTTGTTGAGATGCAGACCGTTGACCTGCTCGGTAATCAGGATCGAATCGACCAGGAAACCCCATCGCCGTTTTTCCATCGCCGCAAGGGGCAGCGCCGTGTAGATGTGCCGTCCCAGCAGGGCGTGACCGAGGTAGAAGCCCCGCAGCGCCCGGCTGCGACGGAAGAGGTCGATCACCCACCGGATGAACCGTTTTCGGCGTGAGCGTTTGATGTACACGTCGATCTCGGCAGCGCCGATGCGGAGCCTGCGCCGGACGACGAAACTGCTGGGCGAATCTTTGATTACCTTTACGTCGTCGCCGGTAAAGAGCGCGTCCGGGTCGGACAGGGCTTCCTGCCAGTCCTCGGCGCTGAAGGTGTGTTCGCAAGCGCCCGATCCGGGGAGGCGGCGTTTCGACGCCAGTATCACGTGCGCCCGCCGACCTGCGACGGACAGGCGGGCGAAGTAACGGTTGGTTGCGAAGATTCGGCGGTCGCGCTGAGCGTGGAGTTTTCGTCTGTGCCGGTCGCCCAGCATTTCGATCAGGCGGACCCAGCCTCGGATTGTCCCTTCAGCACCGGCGGCGCGGAGGTATCGCCGGAGAAACCGCAGCCGCTGCGAGCGCGTGGTCCACAGCCTGCGGTCATGAAACAGTTGGGCGAGGTTGGCAGCCCGTCTTCGCCGGGTCAGCCTGCGCCGGCGAAGCATACGGTGCAGGTCCATCAGGACCAGCCCGCCGAATCGCCCCTCGGCCGATTCGTCTGTCCGTACCAGCACGTTTCCGCAGTGCAGGTCGCGGTGAATTACTCCGCAGGCGTGCATTCTGCCGATAAGTTCGGCCAGGGCGAGTATCGCGGCGTCAATGGCGGCGTGATTACCTTCCGACAACTTCTCGGCGTGCCATTTGTCGGCGGGGGCTGCCGGGGCGATCCCGTCGCTTATCAGCCATTCCGCGCCCTTGTAATAACAGGTAGCCAGGACTTTCGGAACCGGCACGCCGTTGCCGGAGAGGTACTTGCTGAAGCGCATCTCGCAGCGTGAGTCCGAAAGTCCCGTGCGGCTTCCGAGGCGATGCAGCAGCGACGGGTTGTGGAAATGCTTCAGATACAACACGCCGGCAGGCTCCGGAGATTCGCAGCGATAGACGGTCCGGGAGACGTTGTGTTTGACCGTCGCCCATCGGATGCCGGTCGAGTCGGCCAGCAGCGGTTCCAACCGTCGGCGGGCGTCGTCGTCGGCAAAGCGAATCGCACCGGTATCGAGATCGGCGAAAAGTTCCGAAGCGTTCGGCATGTGGCGTTTGTCGATCGTCATTTATCGTTCACTGTCGCCGGCGGCCTGTCTTCGATTATCTTCAGCAATGCCCGGGCGATTTGACGAGGATTGTCAGGTCGCTCCAGCAGGGCGTTTTTCTCGTTTGCGAACCGATTTCTCGTTTCCGGCGTGTCGGCGGCGACAATTGGCAGCCCGGCGGGCATCGCCTCTGTCGGCAGGTCGTCGGGATTCGGTAATAACGCCACGTCCGCCGCCGACAAGAAGTCCGAGACGGACCATTCGGCTCCGGCAAGGATTAACTGCTTTCCAAAACCGGTCATGCGGGCGAATTCGGCGATGTTCCTTGCGTACCGTCCGGTGTTCTGAATAATCAGACGCACGGGCAGATCGGCGATTTTCAGGATAGAGCAGGCCCATACGGCAAAGCGATGTCCGCTTATCCGACTCACGCGCCCGGGCGCGACGATAACTATCTCACCCGGTGCAATTCCCAGCCTGTCTCGAACGGATGAGCAGATGGAAGTGTCGTTGATGTCGGGCGGTGCGACCATAATGGAAGTGCTGTCAGAGAGATTCATTGGACGGGGACGGACAGGTCGGTTTTGGTTTCCTTTGGTCTGGCGCGGTCGATATAACGCTCGTGGAACAGGCCGATGGCTTCCTCGGCCATGCGTTCAGCAAGTTTGCGGGCCAGTTGCGAGCCGTAATCCCTTGAAGGGTTATCCGTTATCGGTTCGACAATCTTGATTGAAAAACCGCTCGATTCGTCGGGCCAGATGCGCCCTTTCAGGACATCCACGACCTTTACCTTTCCGGTGAGCCTGCCTCGCCAGAGCGTGTCGATGGGATTGTCCTTGAGCGAGAATTCTTCGATTGAGACATAGATTACCAGGTCGGCCCCGAGTCGTCGTCCGATTTTCGGGATGCTCATGAGGTTGAACTCCGGCTCGGCGTTGCGCAGGTCAATCAACTTGTCATAGGGTATCGTCTTGGCTGCCATCGAGTGCTCGATGAGCAATTTGTCGGCCTTTTCCGCCAGGGTGCGCTTGGCGGGCGGATAGACCAGCGGGCACTTTATGTCGTCGGGGAAGACCAGAACTGTCCTGTTCGCCGGAAGGACGAAACTCGGCGGAACCTTTTCCTTCGGAAATAATTTTTCCGCAAGCGCGAATATAAGTTGACATCCGGTGAACGCCAGTATCGCCGTTACGGCCAGGCCCGTCAGGGACGCCGCACGAAGCAAACTTGTCTTTCGCTTTATCATCATGATTCTTTCGGCACCTTGTAGGCGTAGAAATTCTTTGCCAGTTCTATGGCGAACAGTTTTTCTGTTCGATTGCGGATTTCCCAATCGTTTTCAGCCGGCATCCCCATTGTGGATTCAGCCGGATGTACGATGTGCATCGGTCCGGTCCGCCAGACGGGATTTCCACCGTCGGCCGAAGACTGCTTCGCTTTGTACAGGTTGACTTCGGCGGTTATCCGCCCGCGCGCCAGGTGGATGCTGCCCGGTTCGCGCGTCGAGAATTCCATCAACGAAATCAGCATGACGTAATCGGCGCCGAAGACCTCGCAGAGTTTATCAGGCGGAGTCGTGTCCCATCGCGGGTTTTCAGCCTGGTAACGGATGACCCTGCGGACATCGACTATTGTAACGCCGCGGACGTTCCTGCGGAGTTCCGCGCTGATTTTGTCGGTGAGTTCCAACTGGGCCATATTGTAATCCAACTGTATCTCCGGTCCGGCGAAGATGACCACGGCGACGGTCTTGCCGGGAAGATCGTCGTATTTAGCCTCGACAGTTTTCATTGGAATCTTCGGGGCGAAGACGTACGCAATCCAACTGGTGAGGTTGCAGCCGGCGAGACAAAACACCGACGACGATAAAAGAGCGATTAGCAGGCACTTTCGCATGATAACTCCTTGTGGGCGGTTCGTTACGTCGGTAGTGTACCGTCGATTATGCCCCATATCAATTTCAGCACCCAGCCGGCCGGGATACCGATTACAAACGTCCACACCCACCGGCCCGGTCTGCCGAGGCGGGAAAGAACGCTTTGACCGGTCAAAACCTCTACCACCGCTGCCGCCGCAAGCACGACCAGACCGCTGAAAAGCACCACCCCGAACGGATGGCTCGCCAAGGCCAGGGCGAACTGCCCGTGAGCCATGGCCGATACCGACGTGGTCATCCCGCAGGTCGGGCATGGGTAGCCTGTCTGAGCGAGGAACGAACATTTCGGCAGGCCCAGTTGTCGGTGCGTTCCGACCCCGGCGGTTTCAGGCGTGAGCCACACCGCCAGACCGATTACACTCCCGCAGCACACCGCCAACATCAAGCATTGAAGCCGATGGAGGCTACGCGAACCTGCTGCTCCGGCCTGGGCCTCGGCCCCGATATAAGAGGCTGATTTTTCCATCCTTACAGCCGTATATCATAGACCCACCCCACCCCAAACGTCAAGTAACACGAACAGCGAATCATCCGCTACAGAGTGTAGGTCTTGAAAAAGGTATTGGGCATTCGGCATTTGGCATTGGTGGCACTGGGTTGATGAGGGTTTTTTTTCTGTTTATTCCCATGATTCAGTAAAATATCAGAATTATAAAGGCAAGACGTGCAACGACCCTCGACCACCAATGCCAAATGCCTAA
The DNA here is from genome assembly GCA_030631125.1 of Planctomycetales bacterium. Next base: position 11,482 of record DAOVLS010000003.1, on the reverse strand, counting down.
TGCCCAATGCCTCTTCTGTACCGGCACACGCAGTCGAAGACTTCGCCGCCGACGCGGGCAGCCGCTAATGGGTCTTTCAGCAGGCACAGTTGGAGCGAATCGACGGCGAATTCCGTGTTGAGATTGCTCTCGACACTTCTTCCCATCCCTTCAAGCACGACCAGGTCGGCGCCTTCGGCGGCGGCGTTCAGTTCGTCGGAGACCTCCGCCAAATCTATCAGCGGGATACCGTTTCCGGTCGAGACGACCTCGAACAGTCCGGCAGAGATATACGACGCCAGTTCGTCGTCGAGGTTGGCGAGTTGGGGAAGGATTTTGACGGCTTCATCGGCCGTAACGTCATTGAGGGTCGGTAGTTCGTTGGCTGCCAGGACGATTTCCGTACCGTGGGCGGCCAGTTCCCGAACGAAAGGCATTACGCCGAGGATGAAGTCCGCACCGGTATTATCAATAAAAACGACCGCCTTTGCCCAAGGCGCAGCGGACGCGGCATTGGTCGGCAGGACCGCTGCCAGGCTGTCGAAATCGTCCACCGCCCAGGGCCGGGGCTTTGTCCGCTCGACCACTGCCTCAAAATCCACACTATCCTCGGAGTAGCCCATCGTCGCGGTGCTGCCGAGGTCGAAGATGTTCCCGGCGAAGATGCCGCGAATGAGATGTTCCCATCGTTGATCAGCCGGTAGCGATCCGAGCCGGTCGATGACGCCCGGATACGCCTCAACGGCCGAGATGTCCTCACGCTGCTTGACGTGCCTGAACGGGTCGCCCAAGCCGTTGCCGCGGAGCGCCTTTTCGCGCAGAAGGCACAGTTCCAACACCCCAAGCCGGCCTGCCGGGGCCGCCTTGGCGGACCGGCCGGACTGGAGCGACTCGACCGGGCATGGATTCTCCCGCAACGAGGCAATCGTCTCGGCGAACTGACGACGGGCTGATTCTATCTGACCGGCGGCGCTGCGCCCGTAAGCGACCTTCGCCGCATCCAGCGTATCGACAAAATGGTCCTCGAACAGTTTCAACCAGTACCGCCTCGCCTCAGCATCGCCAATCAAATCAAAATCGCTGACGGCGTAACCGTCAGGATCCGCCAAAAGACAAAAATGACTCATAAAAGCCCCTAATCCCTAGTCCCTAATTTTTATCGTTACCAAAGTCAGGTCGTCGCATCTTGTTTGCAGCCCTGCGAACCGTCTCATTTCCCAGAGCAAGTGTTCTCCGATACCCTTTGCTGACCGTCCGTCCTTCCACGCCGCCAGTGCAGCGGCCTTGACCCTTTCGCGCCCGAAGGCTTCATCCTGGAAATTAAAGGCCTCCGGCAAACCATCGGTGAATATTATCAGCACATCCCCGCTTCTCAGCGCGAGCGTTTCCTGGCGGAACTGCATATCTTCGTCTATACCGAGCACGCCGCTGCCTCCGGACAACTCCTGGACCTGTCCGTCTTGGGCCAGTAACACCGGCTCATGCCCGGCGCTGCAATATGTCAGCGTTTTGGTCTTCGGGTCCAGCACGCCGAAAAACAGCGTTACGAAGTCTCCCATCTCGCTTTCGCGCCAGAGGTCAACGTTGACCGCCGAGAGTATCTCCGAGAGGTCCGCCAGGTGTGTAGCGTGCGCCCGCAGGGCCGATCGGGTCGATGCCATCAGCAGCGACGCCCGCACGCCCTTGCCGACGACGTCGGCGACGCAGACGCCGAGTTTCCCGCCGGGCAACTTGATAAAATCGTAGAAATCGCCCGCCAGTTCGAAGCATGGCACATATATCGCCGCCAGGCCTACACCTTTGATCCTCGGCGGATTGGCCGGGATCATCCGCTTCTGAACGTCGCCGGCGAGGCGCAGGTGCCGGCGGATTCGCTCTGCCTGGACGGCTTCGGTGTAAAGACGCGAGTTGACCACGGCGGCCGCCGCCTGCGCCGCCACGCCGCGGATAAGCGACGTCTCGAACCAGTCGAACTTGTGAGGTCGGCGGGTATAGACACGGATAATACCCTCGATCCGCCCGCGGTAATTCATCGGCGTGCACAAGGCCGACACGAGGTTTTCACGCTTCGCCTCCGCCTTGTACAGGACGCGCTCGTCGGTCCGCTCGTCGGCGATATAGACGCACTCGCCTCCGGCGAGGACCTCCTGGTCGATCCTGCTGTCCGAAAGTCGTATCGGTCCCTTGGCGGTGTATTCGCCGCTCAGCCCGTAGGCCGCCATTCGCAACAGTTCGGTCCGCTCCTCGTTGAAGACGCGGATCGAGCAGGCGTCAGCGCCGGTAACCGCCGCCATCGTCTCTGCCACCAGTTGCAGGATTTCCTTCAGGTCCCTGCGTTCGGTGAAGGCGGCGGTCATCCGATACACAGCCGAGAGTTCCTCGACCCGGCTGCGGATTTGCCCCGCCTGTTCGCACAGGCGGACCACCACGTCCCGCATCAGTTCGGTCAGTGGCGATGATTCGGCCTCACCGACCAGAGAAATCGCCCCAACGTGCTCACCGGAGACGAACACCTTCGTCTTAACCGCCGCCGCCCCGCCCGACGAATCGGCCCCCTCGACCTGCTCGGGACCGGCGAGAATCTCGCCGTCCGGCGAGAGTATCCGCACCGGTGCACCGGCCGCCGAGGAAAACATCTCCGCCAACTGCGCCAACGTCTCCGCCCCAAGATATTCAGTCAAAGTCATTGTTATCACTATTTTCTCGTACTATCGGATACCGGTTTTCTGTTTGTTTTTTATTTTTCACGGTATTCCGGTATTCCGGTTTTTTTCGAGGTAGCATCTTGACAAAATTTCGATTCGAGTTATACTTAAAAATAGGAGCAACCTCGGGCGAGCAGTCGGAGGGTGTTGAGAGCTTGGTTCCGAGTCTGCTCGCCGTCGCCGACCCAGCCCCTTCTTTTTTGGTTTTGGAGTCAATTCCTCGCATCAGACGTAAAGGAGTGGGAAAATGGCAGGAAAGATAAAACGCATCTGCGCCGTCTGTGCGCTGTTGGCTGTCTGCTCGTCAGCAACGGCTTCGGTTACCATTACGCTTCAGGATGGAACTCAGCCTGCGCCGGGGCAACCTGCATGGTACGGTACAACCGACGCCTGGCTGGACCAGAGCAGCCACAACGAAAACGAGGTCGGTTACGGCGACTCAACCATCTTCATCGTCCCCGAACCGGCTACGTTGAGTCTGCTCATCGTCGGTGGGCTGGGAGTGCTGCTGGTCGCCAGAAGACGCCGACGATAGTTAGTCCACGGATTACCCGCCTTCGCCAGGCTTCCGTCTTCGCTTCGCTTCGCCGAGACAAGTCGGCGTGGCAAGCACAAATTACACGGATTATTATAAAATCAGCAATCCGGCTTCGCCAAAGGCTACGCCGTGACAAATCCGCAATCAGCAATGGTCAGGCTGATTCTTTTTTTCTTGCCAGTGCGGCGCGGAGTGTGGGTTTTTGGTCTGAGGTGATCATCTTTTCGGTTACGACGTATCGTTGACCTTCGGCGTCGGCTTCGGGGAGTTCGTACATCAGTTCCAGCATGAAGTCCTCGATGACGTTCCTCAGCGCCCGTGCGCCGGTATCGAGTTTCATTGCCCGGTGAGCTATCAACTTTAGCGCCGCCGGTCGGAACTCCAGTTCAGCGCCTTCCATCTCGAAGAAACGCCTGTACTGCCTGACCAGGGCGTTCTTCGGCTCGGTAAGTATCTGGATCAGCGCATCTTCGTCCAGCGGGCCAAGGGTCGTGATGCAGGGAAGGCGCCCGACGAATTCGGGGATCATCCCGTACTCGACCATGTCGTCCGGCTGGACCATCTCCATTACCCTGGCGTGTTCGGCGGCGGATTCCTCGGCCTGGCCTTCGCTGCCGAAGCCGATCAGTTGCCGACCCAGGCGTTTTTTTACGATGTCTTCCAGGCCCGTGAACGTCCCGCCGCAGATGAACAGGATTTGCTTCGTATCTATCTGGATGTACTGCTGCTCGGGATGCTTTCGCCCGCCCTGTGGCGGGACGTTGGCGAGCGTTCCTTCGAGCATCTTCAGCAGCGCCTGCTGCACGCCTTCGCCGGAAACGTCGCGGGTGATGGAGACGTTCTGCGAGGTCTTGCCGATCTTGTCTATCTCGTCGAGGTAGATTATGCCGCGCTGGGCGGCCTCGATGTCGAAGTCCGCCGACTGGAGCAGTTTCAGCAGGATGTTCTCGACGTCTTCTCCGACGTAGCCGGCTTCGGTCAGCGTTGTGGCGTCGCCGATGGCGAAAGGAACGTCCAATACCCGCGCCAGCGTCTTGGCCAGAAGCGTTTTCCCGCATCCGGTCGGGCCTATCAGCAGGACGTTGGATTTGTCCAGTTCAACTTCGGCGTCCTCGGTTTCGATGTGGCTCAGGCGCTTGTAGTGATTGTGCACCGCGACGGACAGGACACGCTTGGCGTGGTTCTGACCTACGACGTACTCGTCCAGGAATTTTTTTATTCGGCTTGGCGTCGGGACGCTTTCAAGCAGCGGCGCCAAGGAGGTTTCCTGCCTGCGTTCCTGGCGGATGATGGTCTGGCAGAGTTCTACGCATCCGGCGCATATCCTCACGCCGTCGGGACCTTCGACGACGGGGCCTACCTCCCGCCCGCTCCGGCCACAAAAACTGCACACCTCCGACGTCTTTCCCCGCGGCGGGCGGGGATGATCGCTATTACCTGAACGCTTCGTCATAATAATTCCCTGACTATTACCACTGTGTTTTTATAGACTCCGCCGGAGGTTACATCGACCGGCTGAAACCGTTGCATTAGGCATTATCAGATCCGATAGCGAATCTTTACTTTTCGGGCGTGCCCGGATCGGTCAGCCCGAGTATGGTCCGGCGGGCAAGACGGTATTCCTCATCCGTCAGGACGCCTTCATCGCGAAACCGGTCTATCTGCTCAATCGTAAAGCCCGGCTTGCGCCCGGTGCTCTTGTTGAGGGCTATCCATCGCAGAATATAAATCACCGCGACGAGAATAAATACGACGCCCAGCAGGATGCCGCCCCACAGCCACACTCCCGCAAAGGCCGATTCGTCAAGCCCGGCAATGACAAACGCTATCGGTGCCATCAGTATCAATATACCGTACCGGCGACGGATTTGATATGCTTAAATCCGTATGAAGGTGCACCTGAAGACAATGGGTTGTCAGATGAACGTGCTGGACAGCGAAATTCTCCGCTCGCTGCTGGTCTCGGCGGGGATGGAGATAACCGGCGACGCCCGTTCGGCTGACGTGCTGCTGTACAACACCTGCTCGGTCCGCGACCAGGCGGAGAATAAGGTCCACTCGCACCTGGGACGGGCGTGCGGAAAAAAGGCCGATGGCAGGGAAGTCATTATCGGCGTTCTTGGTTGCATGGCCCAGAGGCTGGGGTCGGAACTTATAAAACGCCACAGGGGCGTCGATATTGTCGCAGGCCCCGGACAACTGGGGCGATTGGGAGAGTTGATTCAGTCAGTCGCCGACGGTCAGGGCCCGCAGGTTGCGATGGACCCGCCGAGACCTGAAATAAAGACCGACGACAAGGTTGAATTTCTGGACAATCATAGCGACCGGAGCCGTTGCCATCTTCCGGGACAGGCTTATGTTCGCATCATGCGAGGCTGCGACAAGTTCTGCACCTACTGTATCGTCCCCTATGTCCGTGGGCCTGAGCGTAGCCGGCCGCCGGACGACATTCTTGAAGAAGTCCGCCGTCTCGTCGATGCCGGAGTTACGCAGGTAACACTGCTCGGACAGACGGTCAATTCTTATCGCTCCGGCGGCGTCGGTTTGGCCGACCTGCTCGAACGGCTTGACGGGGTGGCCGGGTTGAAGCGGATTCGCTTTGTAACGTCTTATCCGGGCGATTTCGACCGTGCGATTTTTCAGGCGATGCGGGACCTGCCTAAGGTCTGCGAGTATCTGCACATCCCCGCCCAGTCCGGCTCGGATAACATGTTGCGTGCGATGGGGCGACGCTACAGCCGGGGCGAATACGACGACCTTATCGCCGCTGCCCGCCAAACCGTTCCGGGAATCGCAATCGTCGGCGATTTTATCGTCGGTTTTCCCGGCGAGACTCAAGAGGATTTCGCAACTTCCGCCGACCTGATCCAACAAAGCGGGTACAAAAATTCCTACATCTTCAAGTACTCGCCCAGGCCGGGAACGACCGGGGCCAAACGCCTGGCAGACGATATTCCCGAAGATGTCAAACGCAGCCGAAACCGTGAATTGCTGGCAGTGCAGCAAGAGGTCTCGCTGGCCGACAATCTCGCGATGATCGGGCAAATTGTCGAGATTCTCGTCGAGGGTCCTTCGCCACGGGCGGATAAGCAGCCAAACTCTCAAAAACAACTCGTCGGGCGGACACGGACCGATCACATCGTCGTATTCGACGGAGCGGAAAGCCTCGCGGGACAATACGTTAATGCGAAAATAATCGACGCGACCGCGCTGACACTGTTTGGTGAACTTAACGAATAAACCAATCACGCAGCACGTCCGATGCGCCGATCCCCGCGAATATCAGCCAGGAGATGTTGACGGCTGTGATGAAGTCGTAGGGTAGCGTCATCCGAGGCCAACGCCACATGCGAATTTTTAACCACCAGTTTCCCCTGCGGGGATCGGTAACAGGTGTTTTTCCGTCTATGACCGCTTTGGTATGAAAGATTCGCCGCAGGACGGTCAGTAGAGGCAGGAGCGCCTGCTGGAGGACCATTGCCGGGACGTTGTAGGCGAAGGTTCCGATGAGAATGGCGGCAGACCGCTCGCCTCGCTGCCAGTAGCCGACGGTGCAGGAATTGATGATGTCTTCCGCCCGGGCGCGGGTGTAGGAGATCATAAAAGCGTTGAAAAACGCCAGCATACTCATGAAGACGAATGTAACGTTGGCCGGCGAGCGGGCGGCGTAATAGACGGCGATGCCGGCATAGACGGCGAAATCGCTGTAACGGTCGAGCGTGCTGTCGAGGAATGCGCCGAAGGGGGTTTTCTTATCGGCGATTCGTGCGACTGCCCCGTCGAGCATGTCGCAGGCCGACGAAAGTATCAGCAATCCCCCGGCCAGCAGGAGATACGCATTTGCGCCGCTGTAGGGGTCGAGCGTCCATGCGAACCGGCTGCCCGCGCCGATGGCGTAGCAAACCCCCGCAGCCGCTGTGATGACCATTCCCGTCAGCGTCAGCGCGTTCGGCGAGACGCCGACTTTGATAAGCCCGCGAGCGACGAAATCCCTCGCAGCCACAAACCCATTACCAATCGCCCGTCCGATCATGTGGCTGAATGTACGACAATGCAGCGAAGCAGGCAAGTCAGGACAGGTTGTGTGGCGCCCACAGTGGAGAAATCTTGTAGAGCAGCGAGTTGGGAAATACACTTTTATCGGTTCAATTAAGGAGAGTGGGGTGATGGATGATGATTACAGGGATGAGATATCCCAGATACGGATGGAGATACTTTCACTTCAACGCCGTCTCTCCGGGCTTGAGCGGCGAATAAGCGAGCAGGCGGAACCTGCGAAGCCATCTCGTCCGATTACACCACCGCCGCTACCTCCGCAACAACGGGCCGTCGAGCCGGTTCCATCGCCCAAAGCGCCACGCGAGGCTTTGGAAGTTAAACTACCTGCCGTGTCGTTACCACCTTCAGCCGCTTCATCAACCAAGCCTGCTCAAAAGAAGCCGGCCTTGTCCCTGGAGCAGCGTGTGGGCGCCAGTTGGCTTAACAAAATCGGAATCGTCGTTCTGATCCTGGCGGCGGTGTTTTTCTTTCAGTATGCAGCCCAGCAAGGCTGGATCAGTCCGACGATCCGCGTTGTCGTGGTTGCGCTGGCGGGCGTTGTGCTGCTGTTGGCGGGCGAATGGACGTTACGCAAGTCGATGCGAATGTTCGCTACCGGTGCGACCGGCGGGGGTATTGCATTGCTGTACGCAGCCGCTTACGCAGCCAGTCCGAAATTCTACAGCCTGGTGAATACGCCGACCGCTTTCGGACTGATGTGCGCGGTAACGGTGGTCGGCGTGCTGTTGAGCCTTCGCAGCGGTGCGCTGACGACGGCCATTCTCGTCCAGATCGGCGCTTATGCGACGCCGATGCTGCTGAGCACCGGACGCAACCAGCAGGTGGTCCTGATGATTTACCTGATGGTGCTGGCCGTCGGTTTCCTGACGGTATCCGCCGTCAAAAAATGGGATGTGCTGCCGCCGATCGCGCTGGCGGGCACGGTGGTGCTGTTCGGCGGATGGTTCTTCACCTACTACCGTGGCGTCTTATGGGTAAGGACTTCCGTGTTCGCATGGTCGCTGTTCGGTCTGTTTCTCATCTATGCGATAGCCGCCACGTGGGTCAGGCGGGTGCATCAGTTCACCGGTATCGCTGTAACGGCTGTGGGCGGGGCAGGGTTAGTGCTGCTCTGGTTCGGAATGTACGATGATGGTATGAACTACATCGAAATGTTGGGCCATCTGGTAACGCTGGATGCGATTATCCTGGCGGTCTGTCTGCTAAGACGGTGGCACTGGCTGCGAGCGGGGGTGCTGTTTGGGACGGCGGTAACTGTCTTTTTCGTCATCGACCAATACCAATGGTCCGGCGGGATTGGTTTCGGTACATTCTTTTCCACTTGGATATGGGTATTCTTTGGTCTGTTCACCGCCGACATTCTCATCCGCGCGTGGTGGCGAAATCGTCGGACGAACGAGCGGCTTGATGCGACACTAGCGACGGCTGCGACGGCGGCGATGTTCGGTGCGACGTATTACCTGCTGCATGACCTATACAGCGACTGGATGGGTCTTTACACCGCCTCTCTGGCTGTGACGGCGATTGCGTTGTCGATTGTGCTGATCCGACCGGCGCGGCGGAGAATCCTGGGCTATGCCTACCTCGGAGCGGGGTTGGTCCTGCTGACGATGGCGATGCCGATACAGTTCGACAAGGCCTCGCTGACTATCGCGTGGGCGGCGCAGGCTGCCGTTGCGATGCTGCTCGCCCGCCGGTTGAAAAGCAAACTGCTGCTGGCGAAGTCGCCGATCGTGCTGATGTTGGCTGTGGCGCATTTCGCCGTGATAGACGTGCCGTACGCCTCGCAACTCGCCGCTGTTATGATGACCGTCGGCGGTGTGGAGATTCCCTGGCTGATGGCGCTGGCGGCGGGGTTGACGGCATCGACGTTTGTCTCGGCGGCGCTGGTTCCCGTCGGTAAGGAGAGTAAATATATTGCCTGCGGCTTGGTCTGGCTTGGTGTGGGCGTGTGGGTCTGGCAGACGTGCATGAATCTCCCTGCCGTCGCGGCTACGTGGTGGTGGATGGCGCTGGCGGTTCTTATCGCAGCCGTTGGGCTTTGGCGGCGACGGGCGTGGATTATCGGAAGCGCCGGTGTGATGCTGGCGGCGGTGGCGGGGAAAATACTTGCGTACGATACTTTGTACCGGACGGTTGAGGGGATAATCGAGGCCGATAAACTCGTCGTGCTGAACTGGCAGTTCGCCGCCGGTGTGGCGCTTGGCGTGATATTCCTGCTGTTTGCGAAGGTCCTGTCGCGACGGGGCCGCGATTGGAAACCCGCCGCGGCTGTGCGAACGATAGCGATATTAGCGGGCGCGTTGCTGGTGGTGTGGGTGGGAAGTTTCGAGGTGAACCGTTACTTCGCCAAGCCGCCGGCGGACCTGCCCATCAACGCCGGACAGGCGGAGCAGATGGCCTATTCGATCTGGTGGGCTGTCTATGCCGCAGGGCTGTTGATTATCGGTTTCGTAGTTAGATATTCGCCGGTTCGATACTTCGCCCTGGGGATATTCGCCGTTACGCTGGGTAAGGTCTTCCTGGTCGATATGGCGGGAATCGAAGCCGGTTATCGCATCGCGTCATTCCTGGCCCTTGGCGTACTGCTGGTGGCTGCATCGTTCCTCTACCAGCGATATTTCCGCGAGGCATTGGCAAAGTGGGACAAGCGGTAAAAAACCTGGGTAGCGTCCTGCTCTGTTGAAAACAGGATAAACTATCCTGGTTTATCCGTTTGTTAGACCCGTAGGGTTGTCTTTCTTAGCCACGGGGGGCAGCAGTGGACAGGAGCCAATGCCGGTATTCACAACTGAACGGGAGATGGATAATGGTGAAGAGAGTCTTTATCCGCGTTTTGCCTTGGTTTCTTATCATGGGGTTATTGGTCGTGCTTGGAGTTAGAGAAAAAGGCCGTTCCGACAGAGAACGCCAACTGACTGAATTAGAGGCGATCTTTGATGACATTTATCGAGCCCCAGGAGCAAAGGAAGAGAATGCCGCGCTACGTCGTCTTGCACAATGGGCTCGGAATGAAGATGTCGGGTATGGTTTTGCTATATTTGATCACCGTTCAGGACAACATATCAGTAGTGAACATCGCGTCAAGGAACTCCAAGAGGCAGGATCACCCGTAGCCTTTAGGATTAGGTTTAATCTTGAAGGACATTCTCCTTCGAGGACAACGCGGGTATTCTACATCGTCTTGCGAGAACCAAGTAATATTCAGGAAATAATGCTTGAGTGATGACAGGGGCAGCGTTCGGCTTGGTGGCATTTGACAGGATGCCCCCAAAGTGGGTTTTTCGAGGTACGGGGAAAGAACGTACTTGACTTATCACACTTTATCGGCGGCACAAGGTGGACGGGGAATGCAGGCTTGCAGTGAAGTGACTACGGACTTCTTGTTTTCTTTAGGCGGTCCTTGATTGCATGAAGGAGAGTGTTGCTATGCGTCAGACGCGATTTGTGCCATGGGGAATGTTTATCTGTCTGCTGTTCTTATTATCATGTGACAGAAACCAGGACAAAGTGCCCTCCCAACTTTCGGATGACCACGTGAGCACGATCACAGTAAAGCTGAAGGAATTCGAACAATCTGTCAGGGATGCGAAGGACGCATCAGAGGAGGCGGTGGCCATCCGTTCCATGAGCGACTGGGTGCGAAGTGAACAGGCGAAACTTACAACGCCTGAGCGTGGGCCTGGTTTTGCTTGGTGGATGCGAGTTACAGAAAAAGCGACCGGGAAGAACGTAACGTCAGATGTTGACGGCAGTCAGGGAGATATCCTTGTAGAGATTATCTTTGCGCATGAGAGGGCAGGGCAATTTCAGAATATATACACTCTAACCTTCACGCCGAAAGACAAGGCCAATCTTGAACCCCTCTTCATGGAATGAACCATCTCTCTCGGAAACACCACTTCGGCGGCGGATGGCGTGGTCGCGGTGTTTGCGAAGTCCCTTGTGTGCCTCATCAAGAAACGTGGAGAAAAAGGGAACGGGAGTCTTTTTCCGCCAGGTGCCGTGGTCGCGGTGTTTGCGACCACGTTAACGCCTGCACGTCCGCGTGGTCGCAAACACCACGACCACGGCACCCGCGCTCACGTTTGCGCGCGCAAACGTGTGCGCGTTTTCGGGGGGAAATGGAAAAAAATAAAAAAAATCTTTCTATGGGGGCCAGGGACTTACGTCGAGGCTGTGCTCCGTTGGCTACACGTTT
>DAOVLS010000332.1 GCA_030631125.1 Planctomycetales bacterium | reverse complement strand
TTCGGCGTCAAGTACGCCCTTGGCTACTGCAACGGCACCGCCTCGCTTCTTGGCGCGATGTTCGGCTGCGGCGTGGGCTTCGGCGACGAGATAATCGTCCAATCTCCGGTCTATTGGGCCGCCCCTATGCCGGCGCTGTCGCTGGGCGCGACGATCAACTTCGCCGACATCCTCGGCGACACCCTCTGCATAGACCCCGCCGACATCGAGCATCGCATCGGCGAGCGGACAAAGGCCATCGTCGCGGTGCATAACTGCGCGTATCCCGCCGAGATGGACGAGATAATGGCCATTGCCGAAAAGCACAATGTCAAGGTCATCGAGGACGTTTCGCACGCCCAGGGCGGCCTGTACAAGGGGCGGATGCTCGGCTCGATCGGGCACGTCGGGGCGTTCAGCATGATGGCCGGTAAGAGCCTGGTGGCCGGCGAGGGCGGGGCGCTCGTCACCAACGACCAGAACATTTTCGAACGGGCAGTCGCCTTCGGGCACTACGAGCGCACCGGTCTTCCTACGATGTACAGCAACGCCGAAGGCCAGATTACCAATTCGGAACTGAAGAAATTCGCCGGCGTCCCGCTGGGCGGATACAAGCACCGCCTCAACCAGTTGGCCTCCACGCTGGCGCGGGTGCAACTCAAGCACTACCCCAAGCGCATTGCGGAGATACAGAAGGCCGTAAACCGCTTCTGGGACCTGCTGGAAGGCGTTCCGGGCATCAAGGCCCACCGCCCGCCGAAAGATTCAGGCTCGACAATGGCCGGATGGTACGCCTCTATGGGTCTGTACAGGCCCGAAGAACTGGGCGGGCTTCCCGTCGAAAAGTTCTGCCAGGCCGTTACCGCCGAGGGCGTTAAGACCCGTCCCGGCATCAACAATCCGTTGCACCTGCACCCTGCCCTTCACGATGCGGACGTCTATGGCCAGGGCAAACCGACCGTCATCGCCAACGCCTCGCGCGACGTTCGCCAGGGTCCTGGAAGCCTGCCGGTCAGCGAGGGCATTAAGGAAAGAACCTACAACATCCCGTGGTTCAAGCACGACCGGCCTGAGATTATCGAAGAATACGCCGCCGCTTTCCGCAAAGTCGCCGAACACGCCGACGAACTGATGTGAAGTAGCACGGGCGTCTCGCCCGTGAATAAGCCGAACACGCCGACGAACTGATGGGAAAATAAGGGCATTGGGCATCAGGCATTTGGCATTGGTAGCAACCCAAAAAGCGGGATTGTTCCGACCGTTGATTCCCAAATCACGAAAGGAAACTAAAAGATGACTTCGACAACGCAAGAGCGCCTGGCGACTAACGGCGGTCCCAAAGCGGTAACGAAAGACCCCGGTGATATGTTCACTTGGCCGATAATCACGAAAGAGGACGAAGAGGCCGCCCTTGACGTGCTCCGCCGCCGCGCGATGAGCGCGCTGGACGTTACCCGCAAACTGGAAGCCGAAATCGCCGATTGGATGGGCAGGAAATACGCCCTCGCCTACTGCAACGGCACGAGTTCGCTTCTGGCGGCGATGTGGGCCTGCGGCGTGGGTATCGGCGACGAGATAATCGCACAGTCCCAGGTCTATTGGGCCGCCCCGCTGCCGGCGCTTTCGCTGGGCGCGACGATTAACTTCGCCGACTGCCTGGGCGATACCATCTGCATAGACCCGGCCGACATCGAGCACCGCATCTGCGAGAACACAAAGGCTATCGTCGCGGTCCACAACTGCTCGCATCCGGCTGAGATGGACGAGATAATGGCCATTGCCGAAAAGCACAACATCAAGGTCATTGAGGACGTCTCGCACGCACAGGGCGGCTTCTACAAGGGACGCATGTGCGGGACAATCGGGCACATCGCAGCCTTCAGCATGATGAGCGGAAAGAGCCTCGCCTGCGGCGAGGCCGGGATGCTCGTTACCGACGACAAGGATTTATACGAACGCGCCGTCTGCTTCGGGCATTACGAGCGGACGGGGCACGCGACCGAGTGGACCGACGACGCCGGCGGGATCAGCAATCCGGAACTGGCGAAATTTTCCGGCATCCCGCTGGGTGGGTTCAAGCACCGCCTCAACCAGATGGCCTCTGCCGTCGGGCGCGTGCAACTGAAGCATTTCGACGCGCGGATTGCGGAAATCCAGAATGCAATGAACCGCTTCTGGGATTTGCTGGAAGGCGTCCCCGGCCTTAAGGCGCATCGCGTCGCAAAAGACAGCGGCTCGACGATGGGTGGATGGTACGCGCCGAAGGGCATCTATCGCTCCGAGGAACTGGGCGGATTGACCTTGGATAAATACTGCGAGGCCGTCCGGGCAGAAGGTGTCGAAGCCGCTGCGCCGATCGGCAATTTCCCGCTGCACCTTCATCCGGCCTTTCACGAGGCCGACATCTACGGCCACGGCAAGCCGACGGTTATCGCCAACGCGAAGCGAGACGTTCGCCAGGGGCCGGGTTCGCTGCCTGTTACGGAAAACTTCAAGAACACGGTTTTCTGCATCCCGTGGTTCAAGCACGACCGGGCTGACGTAATCGAAGAATACGCCGCCGCTTTCCGCAAAGTCGCAGAGAACGCCGGCGAACTGCGGGAGTAAAGCCGCCCTCCGGTTAAAACATTAGCAGGGATGCAGGGGATACAGGGGATAAAAAAGAGAATATTGAATATTCTCTTATCCCCCGCATCCCTGCTATTCTTTAAGTCCGCAATCCGTAATTACCAAATAGTTGACAAAACTCATTCTGCGCGCGAAAAATCAGTGGGCATTTCATCCATCAATTGGAAAGGGCGCGCTATGTTCGGTATCAGGGATCGCGGCAGCACGGTCGGTCGGGAAATCCTCGGCGGACTTACCACCTTCATGGCGATGAGTTACATCCTCTTCGTCCAGGTCGGCCTACTGGGAAGCAAGGGCGACGTCGGAATGGACGACGGCGGAGTGCTCATGGCCATGTGCATCTCTGCGGGGATCGCGTGTATCCTGATGGGTATCTGGGCGAATTACCCAATCGCACTTGCGCCGGGAATGGGTGAGAACTTCATCTTCGTCGGTTTCGCCGTCGCGATGACCGGATGGGGAGCGGGGTATCTGGGTTGGCAGATGGCGTTGTCGCTGACGGTGCTTGCCGGCGCGATCTTCCTGCTGTTGAGCACCGTGGGTTTTCGCTCGCGCGTTCTGAACGCCATTCCCGACGCGCTCAAGAGCGGCATCGCTGCCGGTATCGGTCTGTTCATCGCCGTTATCGGGTTCAGTTACGGAAACCTGGTCGTCAAGAATCCTGAGGGTCTGATGATGTTTCCGGGCTTTTCCGGGAACATAGTAGCCTGGTTAACGTTTATCGGATTAGGCATCACTGTTGCGCTGCTGGCGTTCCGCATTCGCGGGGCGATCCTCCTCGGCATACTGGCTACGACGGGAATTGCTTTACTGTGGGGTCAGACTCAATGGCGCACTCCGTTGGCCATGCCCGGCGGGCTGGGCGAGACCGCCTCCGGCTTCATTCCGGGTTTTGCGAACCTCTGGAGCGCCCTTCCGGGGCATTGGGTCGAGATCGTAACGATGGTCTTCATCCTGCTGTTCATGGACCTTTTCGATACTGTCGGGACGCTGGTGGGCGTAGCCAAGCGTGCCGGGCTGATGCGCGACGGAAAATTACCCCGCGCCGAAAAGGCCCTGGCGGCAGATGCAGCCGGTACGGTCATCGGCGGATGCCTGGGAAGCAGCACTGTTACCAGTTACATCGAATCCGTAACCGGCGTGGCGGACGGAGCAAGGACGGGGCTGGCGGCGGTTATCACCGGAATTTGCCTGCTGGCGGCAATGTTCTTCGGGCCTCTGGTG
>DAOVLS010000453.1 GCA_030631125.1 Planctomycetales bacterium | reverse complement strand
TATCCGCACAACAGGAACAGGACTCTATATCAGATGGAGACGGAGGGAAATATCCCTGACCCTTACAATGGAGAAGGTGGTCATGGGATTTTGATGAGGTTCGCCCAGTGCGTCAGGGAGGGGTTCCAGCCCGAGGCTTCGGGCCAAATCGGCAGAATGGCGGTCGCCATTGCCCTGGCGGCGGAGAAATCCGCCGAAGAAAAAAGGATCGTGAAAATATCGGAGGTATTATAGTAGCGAAGTCGGCGGGGAAGAATCTGTATCTGGGTCGGACGTACTTGAGCAGGCTTTCAGGTAAGTAAAAGCGGGAATGAGTTAGCGACGGTGAACCTTGACGGCATCGGACGGTGGAGATTACGATGTCTTCGCAGGTGTTGGTGCAGAGGGCTATTCTGAAATGGATTTACTGGTTGGACCATCGCGGAATCTACACGGGACGGTTTGCGTTCCGCCGAATAAGTCGCACTCATTCCGCGCGCTGATTATGGCGTGCCTGGCCGAGGGTAAGAGTCGGATTATTTCCCCGGCGGTATCGGCCGACTGGCTTCGCGGGACCGAGGCGATGGAGATGTTCGGCGCGAGCATCGAACCGTCGCACGGCGACAGTTGGGAAGTCGTCGGAACCGCCGGTCGGCTCAAAACGCCCGACGATGTAATCAACTGCGGAAACAGCGGGATAATCTTCCGATTCTTCACAGCAATCGCCGCCTGCGGCGACGGATACACAGCCCTGACCGGCGACGATTCGATCCGCCACATCCGACCATGCGGACCTTTGCTGGACGCCCTGAACTCGCTGGGCGCGTGGGCTGTCTCGACCAAGTCCGACGGGCACGGGCCGGTCGTCGTCCGAGGTCCTATCAAGGGCGGAACCGCCGAGATCGACGGGGCCGACTCCCAGCCGGTAAGCGCGCTGCTGATAGCGGCGTCGCTGGCCGAATCGCCGACCGAACTTATCGTCCACAACCCCGGCGAAAAACCGTGGGTTGAGGTAACGCTGCATTGGCTGGGCCGATGCGGCGTCGAAATCGCCAACGAAAATTTCACTCGTTACCGCATACCGCCCCGGAGCCGGTGGGGCGGATTCGAGACGACCATACCCGGCGACTGGTCGGCGGCGATGTATCCGATCGCGGCCGGATTAATCTGCCCCGACAGCGAAGTGCGAATCGCCGGTGTGGACCCGAACGACGTGCAGGGCGACAAGGCAATGCTGGACGTCCTGCGTGATATGGGCGGCGACATCGAAATCACCGACGACGGCGTCGTGGCGAAATCATCCGAACTCAAAGGAAGGGAGATTGACTGCAACGATTTCATCGACCAGTTCATGCTTCTGGCTGTCGTAGGAGCATTGGCTGAAGGCGAAACTGTGCTGACCGGCGCGGAAATCTGCCGCCACAAGGAGTGCGACCGGATTACCGAGATGCACAAGGCCTTGACGGCAATGGGCGCGGACGTCGAGGAACGCCCCGATGGCCTGGTCATTCGCGGCGGAAAACTGCACGGGGCCAGACTTGCCAGCCGGGCCGATCATCGAATGGTAATGACGCTCGCGGTTGCAGGCCTGGCAGCTGTCGGCGAAACCGTCATCAGCAACGTCGAATGTGTGAAAAAAACCTTCCCGTCATTCGTGCAGCAAATGGCGGGGCTCGGATGTGATTTGCAGAAACAATAGGGACTAGGGACCAGATAAAAAAACTACGCCCTATGCCCTACGCCCTATAACAGGAGTATTTAACAATGATGGGATGTCATTTAGGACGGTGTTTTCAGGTTACTGTGGCGGGCGGGTCTTACCAGCCAGGTCTGACGGCGGTGCTCCAGGGCGTCCCAGCCGGGATGCTGCTGACGGAGCAGGAAATATACGGCGACCTCCTGTTGAGGAAGCCCGGCGCGGATGAACTTTCTTCCCCGCGAAAAGAACCGGACCTGCCGATTATCTATACCGGCTTGAACGCTGCCGACACCGTCGAAGGCGCAGGCAACAGGAACCACACCAACGGAACGCCGCTTACGGTCCTGATCCCCAACCTCGACCGCCACTTTATACACATTAAGCAATACCAGGACACGAATCGCACGCCCCGCCCCGGCCATGCGTCGTACGCCTC
>DAOVLS010000118.1 GCA_030631125.1 Planctomycetales bacterium | reverse complement strand
GGGCGGTGCGAATCCACCGCATTAATCCGGAAAAATGGAAGATGCCGTCTACCGAATCTTTTCAATCGTAATCTTACCGCCAAAGGTTCTCTCCGTATATTTTCCCCGCACCGCAGGCCGGCGTTGTCATTTATAGACTCCGCCCGCGACGCGCGAACGGAGGATTATACCAGTGAATAGTCCGACATCAAGACTTTTTTACCGTAATCGACTCTACTTTTGTCTTTTGTGCTTGCCAAGAGCGGGCGGAACCGTTTTGATAGGGTTGTGAAGCAGAGCCTCCGAAGAACCATCCGTGAAAAACTCTCGGCGATGCCCCAGACCGTCGCCGGCGCCAAGAGCATGGCGGCGTGCAAGCGGCTGATGGACATGCCGGAGTTCGCCCAGGCTGGCGTCGTGATGATTTATCTACCGATATCCGGCGAGGTGGACGTTTCGCCGGTTGCGCTTCGTGGCTGGCAGGAGCAGAAGGTTGTCTGCGCGCCGAAACTTTCCTGGGACCACCGGCACATGCTCCCGATTGAGATTCGCTCGCTCGATGCCGGTCTGGCATCTACGGTCAACGGCCTGCGAGAGCCGGCCGACGGCGAGCCGATTGCAATAGAGGCATTGGACCTGGTGCTGGCGCCCGCGCTGGTCTTCGACCGGCATGGCAACCGTCTTGGTCGCGGAGCCGGGTTCTACGACCGCTTCCTCGCGGCGACAGAGTTTCGGGGCGTCTCCGTCGGGATCGCCTTCAGTGAGCAGGTCGTCGATGATGTGCCGGTGCACGACCACGATGTGCCGGTGGATATACTGGTAACGGATGAAGAAATTATGCGGTTCGACGGGTCAGGTCGGGCCGCACATGGCAAGGAAGCCTAAAGGAGAATCTCGTGAGAAGATCGCGTCACCCCTTCGTAAGATTGATAGTTGTCGCAGCCGTAATCGTATTAATTGTCATAGTCGTGAAGAAGTACTGGCCTGCGTCCAAACCGGCGGATACTCAACCTGCCAAACAATCGGCCGAGAATGACCGCTCCGCCTCGGCCGACCGGACACCGACAACCAGAGACGCTTCGCTCCCGCCGGTCCATCCGACCACCAGGAAGACCACGCCGGCAGATCGTGCCGGCGCTCTGGCGATGCTGGAACGCGGGCTGGGGCTATACGGACAGAAGAAACTCCTGGCTGCCCGTGCGGCCCTTGCCGACGCGCTCAACACCTCTGCCCTGTCGGAAAAGCAGGCTGAAACAGCCCGTGCGAAACTGGCCGAACTGGCTGACAAGACTATCTTCTCCCGCAAGGTTTTTCCGAACGACCCGTGCACGTTCCCGTACATGTTCCAGAGCGGCGACGTGATCGTGCGGGTCGAGCGAAAGTGGAAACTGCACGTACCGTCGCAATTAATCCAGAAAATCAACGCCATCGCCGACCCCACCAGGATCCCGGCCGGTCGGACCCTTAAATTGATCCGTGGGCCTTTCCACGCCGTCGTCTCGAAGAGCCGGTGCGTTATGGACGTTTTTCTGGAGGAGCCGAAAACGCATCGTATGATTTTCGTCAAGCGGTTCCGTGTCGGTGTCGGCAAGGACGGTTCAACGCCGACCGGTCGCTGGCGGGTGGTGCACGGCGGCAAAACGGACAAGACAAGATGGACCCCGCCGGCATCAAGCGACCTGTCGAGGAGCAAGCCGATAAAATGGGGCGAGCCGGAATACCCGCTCGGTAAAAAAGGCTACTGGATCAGCATAGAGGGAATCGAGAACGAAGGTAATCCGTACACGAGAGAAGACGGCTACGGAATCCACGGGACCAACGACCCGACCAGTATCGGAAAGGCGTCTTCGCTTGGCTGCATCCGCCTGACGGACGACGACATCGAAATGCTCTTCGCCATGCTCTACGAAAAGTGGAGCACGGTAACGGTTCTTCCGTAATCAGCAAGGAAAACACCGATTAACGAAAAACAGCGCCGAATGGCAAGCCGACACGCGCGCCGGCTTGCCGTTCGGCGCCGTTTTAACAATCATTCAATCCGCTAATCTTCTTCTTCGTTGGTTCGCTGGAGCAGGCTGACTTTACTGGTTCCGATGCGGGCTTCGGGGATGCCTTCGGGCCAGACGCTGACCATCATGGTGACGTCGTCGTAAGTCGCGTCGTAGCCGAAGGAAAGCGACACGTAAAGCCGGGGGAATTTTCTCGTCAGGGTTACCGTGGTGGAGAGGTTATCCCCGCTCTTCCAATCGAAGTCGTACTGCTCGAAGATACTTACGCGATATTTCCGATTAATCTGGTAACTGGCGCCGAACGTTCCGACGGCGCTGTCCAGCGCGTTGATGTATCTTACGCCGACGTAGTATTTCAGCCGGGGGTCGCGCAGGACGGTCAGGCCCACGTTGGCCTTTCCGATATCGCCCGAATCGATGTCGTAATTAAAGTCGCCCAAGAGGATGGTGGAGTCGGAGATGTACCACGCGGCGTCGCCGTTGACGGCGTTTCTCGCCAGACTGTACTCGGGTCTGGAAGCGTAATATCTTCCGTCGGCGGGCATCTGGGTAAAGTCGTCGTCGAAGAGGCTCATAGCGAGGTTCAGCCTCAGCCAGTCAGCGATATGGCGGTTTCCTTCAGGTCCGCGCTTGGTCTGCCATAACTGGCGAACACCGAGAGTTCCCCCGCCGAGCCTGTGGATGTATTGCTCGGTTTCCGGGCTGAAGGCGTACGTACGGTCAGGCTGGACGTCGGTGCAGGAGAAGAACACGCTACCGTACGGCGTGATTACGTGCTTGATGCGGTGCAGGTCCCACAGGCGGTTATCGACATTGTTGTATATCCGCCAGATATGGGTCTGGGCGTCTAATCCGACCTTTCCCCAGGACCGGCAAAGTGCACCCTCGTTCGGCGTGTCGGACCAGGCGGTAATCCTGTTAGCGGCGCTCGGAAGGAACCTTACCGGACCGATGGCGAACGGCATGTTGACTTCGATTCTCGCGTCGCCTCTTACGGTCGGGTCGCTGGCGGGCGTGTCGAGGTCGCGATCGGGGCGGAAGCGGATTATCCCCAGATGCGCTTCTTTGTAAAGCGTCAGGCGGTCCTGCCACAGTGATTGACCTATCAGATAAGCCCCCACGTCCGGGTAGGCTTCAGTCTGTGTCTGGAAGTCGTTCAGCCGCCACTTGCCCAGTGCGGTCAAGGCCCAGTTGTCCTTCTGCTTTTTGGCGTAGATGAGAGTTTCCTGCTCTTTTCCGGTCCAGAAATCGCTGGGATGGAACTGTTCCAGGAAGTTCCTGTCGCTGAGGTAAGAGATTTCGGCCTGTAGCATCCAGTCTTTCGGGAGGAATTGTTTATGCCGCCAGAGGAATCGTCCCCGGCTCGTCTGCGCGTCGATGTTTTCCCGATCCGTACCGAAGTCGTCTTCGCCTTTGGTGTCATGCATGAACGAGCCGCGAGCGTACCCGCTGTAGTTCTGGCGTTTGTAGCGGACCTTCGGGCCTATCAGGAAGCCTCTCTCGTACGCACTCAGCTCAATTGTTCCCTTGAAACCATCAGGCTTGGGAATACCGAGGAGGCGGAAGAGGTACCAATCGCTCTCCACGCCCCATCCGAAGCGTCCGTTACTGCCGCCCGATATCTTCCGCAGCGCTGTGTGTCCCTCCTCGGCATTACCGACGATTTTAGGACTCCACAGGACGGGAACCGAAAGGATATTGAATGTCGTGTTTTTGAGTGTGCTGCGCCAGGCGCGTTCACCAACGGGGACCCATTTCTTTTCTTCCTCGTCGTAGTAGTATCGCCTGGCGTCTTCCATGTACACCCGTCGGGCGGCGATGTGGTAACCGGGTGTGAGGAAATCGCTGGTGGTAACAATGGCCTTTCGGAAATACCACTTCCCGCCCTTTACGCCGGGTCTGTCGTCGCGCTCTGCCAGGGCGCCGAGTTGTCTGCCTTCCTTGGCGCGAACGTACACCGGTATTCCCCGCTGCTCCTGGACTGTGCGCATGACCGGTTCGAGGAAGATGGCGCGGGAGTTCTCGAAATCGTAAAACAGTCGCGGGCCTCGGATGGTTCGCTCGCCCTGACGGAGGATAACGTCGCCTTCCAGGTAGGCTCCGACGATTCTTTCGGAGGCCGCTCTATCACCGTCGGCCCGCGGCGCGGTGTAGAGCACAGCCGAGTCGGCACTCATCTGAACGAACAGATCGCTCTCGGCGCTGCCCTGCGAAAGATAGACGCTGCCCTTGGCGATGGTGATCCGCAGTTTCTTTTTTGGATCGCTCGGGTCGGGTATTTCTTCGCTCGATAACGCGTCCGCGCGGAAGGTTATCGGGCTGTAAGGTCTTGGTTTCGCTTTGCGGGCGGGGCGGACCGGCTTGGTCTTTGCGGTCTTGTCGTCCGATTTTTTCCGAACGGCCGGGGGCGGTTTGACGCCGGATTCAGACGAGGACGGTTTCCGCATAGCCGCTGCCCGGAGGTACAACGGCGACGAGACGCGGGATTTGTCGCTGTGCCTGCCGACCTTCGCGCGGAATTTCCCTCGCTGGCCCAGGGTAACCATAATCGCCCGGTCGGTAGTGGTGGCGCCGTCGGCCTCGATAATCCTGGCTTTGCGGGTCGAGTCGCCTTCGATATACACCTCGATGTCGCGGAGAATCGCCTTGCCCATGCGGCGTTCGGTAGTCCACAGCACCGCGTTGGCTCCGCTGAGTTTTCTCCTGCCGACGGTCAGCGAAAAATCCCCCTCCACGACATTGACCGTCTCCCCGCCGGCTGTGAATGTGTACATCACCTTCCCGACAATGACGGCGTCGCTTTGGACATAAACCTTCTGGTCATCCCCAGCCGCAGTGCACGTGCAGGCTGCCGAGACAACAACCGACGCCAACAGGCATCGCAGCGCCGCGCGACGCCAATCAATATGACACGCTGAATTTCTCACTAGTCTTGCGAGCGATTATAAGTTCGGCCCCGTGCAAGTCAAATGTTCTCTTCTCTTATGTATTGATTCGCCGGAAGCCCAGCCATTCGAATGGCTGGGCTTAGGGGTTCGGTCTTGCACGTGAACCCCAAACCCGGTAGATTCCCGCTGACGAATTTGAAATCTATTCCGTCCTGCAAGGAAAACACATGATTATCAACGCCGGCGAGATGTCCATACAATGCCTCATCCTTGGCGACCTGATGACGAACTGCTACGTTCTGGTTACTGATGATAAATGTTGTTGGATTGCCGATATCGGGTTGTCTCCTGACCCGCTGCTGGAGTATCTGACCCAAACCGCCCTTCAGCCGGAGCGAATCCTTCTGACCCATGGCCACGGGGACCATATCGCCGGAGTCGAAGCCGTGAAGGAGGCATACCCGGCTGCGGTGCTCACCGTCCCAAAGAATGACGAACACATGCTCTCGGACACTGCCGCTAATATGTCGGCTCCCTTCGGGTTCAGTATAACGGCCCCACAGGCCGACGAGACGGTCCAGGCCGGAGACGAATTGAAATTGGGACCGCTGACCTGGCAGGTGCTCGATACATCAGGCCATACGCCCGGCGGGGTGTCTTACTACTGCGCCGAAGCCGAAGTGGTTATCACCGGCGACGCGCTCTTCGCCGAAAGCGTCGGGCGGACCGACATCCCCGGCGCGAGCGAATCGCGCCAGTTGAAAAATATCCGTGAAAATCTGCTGACCCTGCCCGACGCCACCCGCATCCTCCCCGGCCACGGGCCGATCAGCACAATCGGCCATGAGCGGCAGTATAATCCGTTCCTGTAATGATCCGACTGCGATAAAGAATCAGCAGGGATGCAGGGGATGAAACTTTTTGATATTGAAAAAAAGAGAAACCGGATGACATCTCGCGAACGAGTTTATCGTGCATTGGAGTTCGAATCGCCGGACCGCACGCCGCGGCACCTGTGGTGGCTGCCGTGGGTGGAGAAATTTGCCGCTGACGGTCTTGAGGCGCTGCTTCGTGAGTTCCCCGGCGATTTCACCACCTGTCCGGAGCGGGTCCTTTCTCCCGGCGACCGCAACCGGGGCGTCGGGGGCAAGGACCGCAAGTGGGTTGACGAATGGGGCTGTGAGTGGGAGGCAGGCGAGTACGGCGTAATCGGCGAGGTGAAGCATCCGCCGCTCGCGGACTTCTCAGCCCTGGATAGCCTGACCCCGCCGTGGGAAATCCTCCGGCAGGCCGATTGGGACGCGGTCAATCGCGCCCAGAAAGCCAACCTCGCCGGTGCGCAGAAGTTCATGCTCGCGGGCACTGCCGGTGGGCAATTCACGACTGTCAGGCCGTTTGAGCGGATGCAGTTTCTCCGAGGCAGCGAAAACCTCTACATCGACCTGGGATACGGCACGAGCGAAGTCCTTCGTCTCCGCGACATGTTGCACGAATTTTACCTCGAAGAAATTCAAGGATGGGCAAAGACCGACTGCGACGGTGTAGCCTTCATGGACGACTGGGGTTCGCAGACCTCGCTGCTGATTTCACCGGCGATGTGGCGGGAACTGTTCAAGCCGCTGTACAAAGACTATTGCGACCTGATCCACGCCGCCGGTAAAAAAGCATTCTTTCACAGCGACGGGTACATATTCGACATTTACGAGGATATCATTGAGGTCGGCGTGGATGCTATCAACAGCCAGTTGTTCTGCATGGACATCGAGGAAATCGGTCGGCGTTTCAAGGGGTGGATTACTTTCTGGGGCGAGATCGACCGTCAGCAGGTACTTTCGTTCGGTTCGGTTGAGGATGTTCGCGGAGCGGTTGGCCGGGTCCGCCGGGCGTTCGACGACGGCTCCGGCGGCGTCATCGCTCAATGTGAATGGGGAACGCGCAATCCGCCGGAGAATATCCGCGCGGTATTCGAGGCCTGGTCGGCGCTGCCGGGACAACTGCCGTGAGGGTCTTGTGAAGTAACTTATTTATTGACTCATCCGGCGGGGTCGATATAATTAACTCAACAGTTGCCCTGACTGGGCACGCAGGTGATAAGAGGATACGATGCGGACGCTTTGGGACGATATACCGGTTCTGGTCTTTCCCGCCGAAGACACAGACTGCGTCCG
>DAOVLS010000296.1 GCA_030631125.1 Planctomycetales bacterium | reverse complement strand
TAGGCATTGGTGGCGGTACCTCGTAAAAGAGAATATTGAATATTGAACAGAGAATTTCGAATTTTGAAGTAAAAAAAGAAAAAGAAGAAGATGAATGCGTTATGCGCGTGGAGTCTCATTTTCATTTCTTTTTTTCTGTTACTTCGAAATTCAAAATTCCTTGTTCAATATTCATTATTCATCTTTTTCGCTAGGTATTACACGTCAATCGGATTTACAATAGATGTATGAACTTTGACTGCGAAAAAGTTGCGCGGACGTGCCGGCGGGAAAGCGTATTGCTGCTGATTCTGTTCGGTTCCCGCGCTGGAGACGATGCTCCCGCCGGTAGCGACACCGACCTGGCGGTGATGCTGGAATCATCCCCGGATGGGCTTGCCGACCTGGTCCGACTGGAAGACAGTCTCCGCGAGGCGCTGGAAATTACAGGCAGGATCGACCTGGTGATTCTCAACGACACCGAATCCACAACACTCCGCCGCGAGATCGTCCGCACCGGGAAGGTCCTGTTCGACAGCGATGGTGAACAGTTTCCGCAATTCGCCGTGCGGGCAATGAAAGAATTCGCCGATTTCGCACCATTTCGCCGGCTTCGACGCCAAGTCCTCACAGGGAGGTTCAAACCATGAGTCCAGCCGTTACCGAACGCAAATTGGCCCTGCTGAGTACATATCACTCCGATCTGGCCGCTTATGATGAGACTGGTTTTCCGAAAGAAGACCATTACGCCATTGAGCGGCTGATTCAACTCTGTGTGGAGGTGATGTCTGACATCGGCACACACTGGCTTGCCGTACAGGGCTTCGTGCAACCCGACAGTTACTCTGAAGTGTTCAGAGAATTGGGATACCGGGGTCTGCTGCCTGAATCTTTGGCGCAAAGCCTCGCCAATGCCGCAAAAATGCGGAACTTGATTGTGCATGTCTATGAAAGGATAGACTGGCGGCTGATTCAAAAGGCGATGCCGATCATTCTGCGCGATGTGTCGGATTTCATCAACGAAGTGGCGGCACGCCTTTTGAAAGACGGTCAGCAGCGTCCCTGACATCGGAGCCGGAACGTGAGCACTGCACAAAGCGTAACTTCCCCGACCCGAAGCCGACGGCGCGAGCAGACCCAGCCGGCGCCGCAGCCCAGTTTGACCTTTCGGGCTGTATTCTTCGTGATAGTCGATCTGGCCGGTTTTACAGCCATTAACGTATTCCTGTATTACCTTTCGACGGGAAGATGGTTTGACTTCTCGCCGGGCAGTTACCGAGCGTCCCTGGCCTCGCCGCTCAGCGACGTACTCCTGCATCCGTTGAGCATCTTCGACCAGCCATGGATGATACTGGTTGCCGGTTTGCTGATTACAGCGGTGGTTTTCGTTCCGATTATGGTGGCGGTGCTTTATCGCCTGAGCGTATCGGCGTTGTTCGTCCTGGCTGTCGCCGTGGTCGGACACGCCCCGTTGCTGGCGGTATTCCTGGCCTGTGGGTGCGTTGTCGCCGGGCGCACGGGTCTGCGACGCGATCTTCCGATGATGGCGCTGCTGGCAGGCCTTGTGCCCGTGATGGTATATCTGTATTTTTTCTCCGGCACCGATGAGCAGGCGATACTGCCCCTTCAGAGGCTTTCGATATGTCTGATTCTGGTCCTGTCGCTGATAGCGGCGGTGTTGGCTGGGGTTGTCGTATCGCTTCTGGCGAGGCTTATGCAATTCAAGCCTGGGATAATCTGGCCTGTAATCCTTATCCTTCTCGCCGCCCCTGCCTGGGTGTTCTTCGAGAAGGTCGGCGCCGACGAACTGGATTACGCCCTCATCGCCGCCCGCGTCGGACCCGGAGAGGCCTTGTTCGCACCGCCGGACTTCGGCGAGCTCAGTCGAGCCGAGGCGGGAGAAATGTCTTATCCGGTCCGGATTACAACTTTGCCTGCATCGACCCGCTCCGCTTCCCGACCGGCATCGCAACCGACGTCGTTGCATGCGGTCGCTATGACCAAACCGGCATTGGCTATGTTGGTGCGCGCCCGGGTTGAACTGGGGCGACAGCGGACGACACTTTCGGCTGAATGTAAGAAGTTCGTCAAGCGGCATCCCGACAGCGCCCGGTCCGCCGCCGTTATGTGGATCACCGCAACGGTAAAAGACATTCGCATCGACAAGCAGGCCCTCGTCGCCGGGTCGGTCCGGTACGTCTATGCCGGTCCGTCCACCGAGTCGAAAGGCGCTTGGGCGGACCTGGCCGAACGACACCCGCGACGCCCCCAGGCGTTTGTCGCGCACCAGCGACTGGGTATCCAGGCGCTCCGCGAAGGACGCATCCGGAAGGCGAGGGAGCACCTGCGAATCGCACAGACACTCCTGGCGACATATATGGGACAGCAGGAGTTGGATTCTCCGGTCGGCCTGGTCGGGGTGTTCGGTTACTCCGAATCCCTGCCGGGACGGGAATACTATGGAAAGGTCCTCGACGAAACCGACAACGTCATCTGGCTGATGGAGACGAACAAGGTCCTCGACGGCGGGATAAAAAACGCTGAGGCGTTCAGGGATTACATGAGACTCTGGCCTTTCGCCGACGCACAAAGCAAGGAACTCCAAGACCTGGCAAAGGGTTATCAGGAGACCAACCTGGCCGACAACTTCCGTCTCCGGGCGGCGCTGGCCCAGGAGAACGAACTCGACCGTGCACGGCAACTTTCCCGCCTGGCCGGTGAAATCGACGACGCCGCCATTGCCGCGAATTATGAACTTGGGAGGCTTGCGCTGCGACTGGAAAAGACGCCGCAATGGTCGAAAATGAATCTGAAATCGGCGGAGCATTATTTCAAGGTCTCCGAAAGCGCCCTGGACAACCCGTATCGCACCTCGGCCGAGCAATACCTGACCTGGCTGGCGGGAAGGAAACCGACATCCACAATGCCGAATCGGAGTACGGAAACACCGTGAAATCCAACCATGTTATGTTTATCAGTGCGTCGGTCGGAGCCGGGCACAACCAGGCCGCCGCGGCGTTGCTGGCCGGGCTGAAGGCGGAAGCGCCGTCGGTCCGGGGCCAGTTCGTCGATGCGCTGGAGTATGTCCCGTGGTGGTTCCGGCTCGTCTATGCCGGCGGGTACGAAACGCTGGTTACGAAATTTCCCAGGCTGTACGGGTTGGGCTACCGCCTCAACAATCGTCCGAAGACCGCCCGTCGAAAATTCTCCGAGCGCCTCCGCCTGTCGCTGGAGTGGCGTGTGCTCAGCAGTCTGCGACAACGCCTGCTCCGGCAGCGGCCGGCGCTGATCGTGGCGACGCACTACCTGGCTATGCCGATGATTGGTCGGATCATCCGCCGGGGAATGGCTGAGATGCGAATGATGTCGGTTGTTACCGACAACGAGGCTCACCGCTTCTGGTATTCTGAGAATGTCGAGCGGTGGTTCGTAGCCAACGAGCAGGTCAGAGAGGAACTGACAGGGTGGGACGTCGAGCCGGAGCGAATCACCGTCAGCGGTATCCCCGTTCATCCGAAGTGGACGGTCGCCGCCGATAAAGGCCGGGTCCGCCGGGAGTGGTCGCTGCCGGAGGATGTTCCAATCGTGCTGCTCAGCGGCGGGGCGTTTTTTACCGTCGGCCCGATTGCGCGGATCGCCCGCAGCCTCATCGCCGAGACAGACGCTCACGTGATCGCCCTGGCCGGGTCTAATAAGAAACTCCTTGCGAGCCTGTCGCGGATGCCCGAGTCGCCGAGCCGCCTGACGCCCGTTCCGATGACCGACCGCCTGAACGAACTTGCCGGCGTCGCCGACGTGATGGTAACCAAGTCCGGCGGGTTGATGACGTCCGAATGTATCGCCTCCGGTACAGCCATGGTGCTGACCAGGCCCGTCCCCGGCCAGGAGGCTGCCAACGCCGAACTGCTCGCCCGCGAACGCGCCGCCGTCATCGCCCCGACGACCGACCAGGTTATCGCCCAGGTCTGCCGCCTGCTCAAGACGCCCGCCGAAACCGAATCGCTCCGGTCCAACGCCCGCCGACTCTACCGCCCCGCTACCGAAACAATCGTCGCGAATATCATCGAAGCAATTCGGTAGGCTGGGACGGAGCGAAGCGGAGTCCCACCTTTGATCTTCGCCATTCAAAATTCTTTGTTCAATATTCAATATTCCTTTTTCAGGTATAAGGTGGGATTCCGCTTCGCTCCGTCCCAGCCTACCGAATTGCTTCGATGATATTCGCGACGATTGTTTCGGTAGCGGGGCGGTATAGTCGGCGGGCGTTGGAC
>DAOVLS010000253.1 GCA_030631125.1 Planctomycetales bacterium | reverse complement strand
CCCCGAAAACCGTAAGTGCTTGCCACGCAAGGAATTACAGATTTCGTCTTTGTTCCCAATCGTTCCGAATCGTTCCCAACGGTTCCCAATGGTTCCCAATGGTTCCGTTTCGTTCCGTTTGGTTCCGTTTGGTTCCGTTTGGTTCCGGTCTAATCCGTCGTTTGACTCGGTGGGGCGAATCGGCGTACCATTTTCACGTGAACGTGGAAACACAACCTTTATGCTGACGTCATTGGCCAATCAGAAGCCGGTAACGGCGCGTGTGTGTTGGGAGGTGCTGGATGTCTCGGCTGAACCTGCGGCGGTGCTGGATGCGCTTGCGGACCAGCCTTACCCGTCCATGCTGGAGAGCGCCGCAGCCGACCCTCGCTACGGGCGATACACCGTAATCGCATGTCGGCCAAGGGAAATTATCACACTGCGCGACGACCTATTGCTGGACCGCGCCGGTCGGCAACTTCCGGGTTTGCCACGGCGTCGCCCCGGCAAGCCGGGAAAGACGGTCCGGCGGGCCTTGCGGTCGGCGCTTGGGATGGTTCGGGCGAGGGGGACGTCGCCGGTTCCCTACGGGCCGGGATGGATTGGATATATCGGATACGAGTTTGGCCGACACCTGGAGCGTCTTCCCGGCCGGGCGCAGCGAGATACGTCACTGCCCGACCTGCACCTGGCGTTTTACGACGCGACGGCTGTCTATGACACGCTCGAAAAACGATGGACGCTGACCTGGCTGGCGTTCGACGAGCCGAATCGCAAAGGTGAAGAATCGGCCGAGATGCTGCGAACAATACTTCAGTCGGCCGGCGAAACCGATGAGCCGTTCGACGGTGCTCACGACAAGCCGTTTCAGCCGACAAAGGCAACGGATGCGAAGGTTACAAGCAATTTTTCACCTGAAGAATACAAAAAGGCGATCGCGCGGTGCATCGACTACATTGCCGCGGGCGACATCTTCCAGGTGAACCTTTCGCAGCGTTTCACGGTCGCCGATGCCCCGCCGCCGCTGGCGATTTACAAGGCCCTCCGCCGGCGGAACCCTGCCTGGTATTCAGCCATGCTGCTGTTTGACGATTCAGCCGTTATCAGCAGTTCGCCGGAGTTGTTCCTTCGCGTTCGCGGGCGGGATGTTCTGACCCGCCCGATAAAGGGCACGCGCCGTCGGACGGGCGTGGCGGACGAGGACGCCGCAGCGGCGGCTGAACTGCTGGCAAGCGAAAAGGACAACGCCGAACTGGCGATGATAATCGACCTGCTGCGGAACGACCTTGGGCGGGTCTGCCGGTACGGCTCGGTCCGCGTAGCCGACCGGCGGGAACTCGAGACGCACCCGACGGTCTTTCACCTTGTCGGGTCGGTCGTCGGTGAATTGTGCGACGGGCTGGAACCGGCCGACCTGCTGGCGGCGACGTTTCCCGGCGGGTCGATTACCGGCGCGCCGAAGATTCGCGCGATGGAGATCATCGACGAGATTGAGCCGGTGGCTCGTGGGGTATATACCGGCTCGATCGGACACATCGGCGCCGACGGCGACTGCGAACTGAACATCGTCATTCGCACCGTCGTCTGGGACCGAGGCAAGGCTCACGTCCAGGTAGGCGGCGGCATCGTCGCGGACTCCACGCCCGAAGGCGAATATACCGAGACGCTCGATAAGGCGCGGGCGGTCTTGGAGGCAATCGCCGAAGCGGGATAAACGGTGCGTGTACATGCCTCGCTGAAGCGAGCACGCCAAAAGACTCCGTTCTTTCTGTTTTTCCCTACGGCCTACGGCCTATTCCTCTTCCAGCAATTGTTCGTATGCGTTCAGGATTTTTTTCGTAATCGGTCCGGGCTTTTCATCGCCGACGGGAGTTCGCCCCACACGCACCACCGGTCGGACGCCGGCGGTTGAGGAGGTAATGAACATTTCATCGGCTGTGGCGACATTTTCGCCGGTGATGGGTTTGTCGGCGCAGCAGGGAATCGTGAGTTTTTCGCACAGTTCGATAACGGCCTGGCGGACGACGCCCGGCAGGACGGGCGTATCAAGCGGCGGGGTCGAGACCTCGCCTTCGCGGACGATGAAGACGTTGCAGAAGCATGCCTCAGACAGGTGGCCGGTTTCGGTGAACCAGATGGCTTCTTCCGCCCCGGCGGCGGCAGCGGCCTGGCGGGCAAGGACGCGCGGCAGGTAGCAGCCGGTCTTCAGACCGGCCGTCGGGTCGGAAGTGAACTGGCGGACGCCGGAGACTATCACGCCGATGCCATTCTCGTACCACCACTTCGGATACGCCTCCAGCGGCGAGGCCGTTACGACGGTCGTCGGACTTTCCAGCCCCACAGGCCCGGGACTGATGGTAATGCGAATTCGCCCCTCGGCGATTTCGTTGGCTTGGAGTATCTCGCTGACCGCATCGGTCAATCCTTCAGACGTAGCGTCGTGGCGGATACCGATTTTATCGGCCATTTCCAACAGCCGGGCGATATGACGGTCCAGCCGGAATGCCACGCCGTTGTGGCTCCGCAACGTCGTGAAGACGCTCGCCCCGTGCAGAAAGCCCGTATCGAAGACGCTCAAGACCGCCTCCGATTCAGGAACGACTTGGCCGTTGAGATAGACGTATCTATCAGTCATTTCAGCGTCTTCCCGAATTCGTATGCCCGCCGGATTTCCGGATGGTCAGGCCCGACGGGGCTGGCGTGTTTGGTCGAGGTAACCCTGAAGCAGCCAATCGTCTCGATGCCGAAGTATTCATCCAGGCGGGCGCGCATCCAGTCGAGGACGAAGTCATAGGCCTTGTACCACGGTGCCCCGTAGGTTATTCCCAGCACCGCGCGGGTATTGGGGCGCGGATATAAAACCTCCAGGTTGGCGCCGAGGTAGCAGTACATCCGCTGGATAAATGTCATCATGTTAGCCGAGATGTGGTCGAGATAAATCGGCGAGGCAAGGACCAGAATATCTGTATCGGGCGCTGCGGCATAGAAGACCGACATGTCGTCTTTAATGGTGCACTGCTGCGTTTTCTTGCAGGCCTTGCAGATGTTGCACGGTGCGATTTTCATCTTCGCCAGTTCCAGCAATTTTGTCTCATGTCCGGCTTCGTCGGCGCCTTTGAGTACCGCTTCGACGAGGGAGGCAGTATTGCCCCCGACTCGCCCGCTGCCGTTGATACCGAGGATGTTCATTGGGTTTTTTCTCTCCAGACACGAGGCAATTTTTTCTACGCGCTGACGGGTTCGACCGAGGTTACCGGTTGTGCTTTGCGGGTTTTTGTTGCCTGTTCGACCATTTTTGTTGCGTCCTCGAAGCGGACGGAGATCGGCGTCGAGACGCCCGGCTGTTGCATTGTCAGGCCGTAAATCTGGTCGGCCATTGCGATGGTCCGCTTGGCGTGCGTGATGATGATGAACTGGCTTGTCCCGAGGAAGTCGCGGACGAGTTGGACGAACCTTCCGGTGTTCTGCTCGTCCAGTGCGGCATCGACCTCGTCGAGCAGGCAGAACGGTCCGGGGCGGGCCTTGAAGAAACTGAACAGCAGCGCCAGGGCCGTCATCGTCTTTTCCCCGCCGCTCAACAGCGAGATTGACCGCAGTTCCTTTCCGGGCGGGCGGGCGACGATCTCGATACCGCTTTCCAGGACGTTTTCCGGGAAATCACGTTGGATATTCCTGAACAGGTGACGGTTTCTCTTAAAAAGAGCATGCTAGAAGTATCTGGCCCATTAGGCAAAACTTTCAAAAATTTTAAAAAAATACCAATTTCGTTAGAGGTCAAAGATAAAACTATCTTAATTAAGACACAGGGAAGTAGAAAAAAAGAATATGCGATATTAAACTCTGCCAAATCTATCATTAATACTCTCTGTGAAGGTGTAATTGAGGGTTATACCGTTAAGATGAAAGTGGTTTATGCACACTTTCCAGTAACAGTAAAAACCAAAGACAAGCAGGTTTTAATTGAAAATTTTCAAGGTGAGCGCGCTCCAAGAATTGCAAGAATCCATGGTCAAACTAAGGTTGTAGCTAAGGGAGATGATGTTGTATTAACTGGTCCTGTTTTAACAGAGGTAACTCAAAGTGCTGCCGAAATTGCCCAAAAAACCAAAATAAAAAACAAGGATCATAGAGTTTTTCTCGATGGAATTTACATATACTCAAAATCTAAAGGATTAGAAAAATAGCTTTTTTCCAATCTTGAATAATAATGACACTAGATTCTGAATTCAAAGAACAAACAAGCAATCTGATTAAAGAGACCCTTAAACTTTACAAAAATGCTGGTGCATCTCCAAGAATAGGTGATGTTTGGAAATGTGAAAATATTGGAGATTTTTTATGTGGATTTTTTGTTGGTGAGATGGTTGGTTCAGCTCTTAGTGCTTTTCAAGTATATCATAAACGAGAACCTACTCCTGACGAACACATGGAAATTGTTGGCTTGGTAGAAAATTATACTGAAGAAATTCGCGAATTTTTTGCAAAATTTAATTGATTTTACATTAATTGTCTAAAACTTAGTAAGGATTAAATCGCTATAGTCAAGGTACAAACCTGTGCCGCCCTAGCTCAGCGTGGTAGAGCGTCGGACTGTTAATCCGTTGGTCGTCAGTCCAAGTCTGACGGGCGGCGCTTT
>DAOVLS010000246.1 GCA_030631125.1 Planctomycetales bacterium | reverse complement strand
CCGCTTTGGCGGTTCGATTTCGACGGCTTCTTCGGGCAGAGTCGGCTCGCCGTCTCGCTGGACGACGCCCACGAGCAGGCGTTTCCCGGCCAGGTTTCCCAGCGCGGCGACGCACTCTGCGGCGACTTCGCCGAGTTGTTTTTCCGGGACGGAGTAGAACTTCACCGGTACGCCCTTCTCTGCCAGCGCGTCGAGTTGTTCGCGTCGCAGTTCGCCCCAGATGCTTAATTGATCGGCTTCGCGGTGCAGAGCGGCGAGGCGGTTGCGGTTTTCGTGCGTGCGATGGAATATCGTCAGGATTTCGTCGGCGGCGGCGTCGGCGTCCATTTCGGGCTTTTGACCGGCGGGCGTAACCGATGCGATTGCCTGACCGGCTTGGCGCAGGCGGGTCAGTTTGTCGGAAAGTTCTTCAGGCGCAGCGGCTTCGGGATCGACCGGCTCCAGGTGTATGACGCCGAGAACGCGTAATTCCTCCAGCAACGTCTCGCTCGAGGCGGCGCGGGTAACGACGAAGACTTTTTTCATCTTCACGATCACGTCTTCGGCTCCATTTCCGCTATAGCGAATGCCGATCCGGTTGCACGTTCTCTCGCTTCCAGCTTTCCTTTGGCGAGTTTTGCGCGTCCGACGGCTGCTGTTTGTTCTTCGCCGAGGTGGATGCGGATTATGCGGATGTTCTCCCGGCTTCGGGGGATCAGGACCTTATCGAACAGGTTGACCCGCTGGACGACCTTCGTCAGCGCCTTGTTGAGCAGTTTGTACCGGCGGTCGATAATCTCCGCGCGTGCTTGCTTTTCATTCAGTTCGCGGTTATCGGCCAGTGCCTTATCGACCCACGGGGGCGTGGCGAAGAGGCTGTAATCGGCCATTGGGAACGAGACGGACTCGAAAGTCGGTATTCGGACGCCGGCAACATTTTCTTTGCTTGTGTTGATCTCGGTCGGCGAAGCGAGTTGGGCGATATTCACTCCGGCGGTGTCGTCCAGCACGGGTCGATAGCGGTCTATGCGTTTGCGGACCTCGTTCGCTTCGGCGTGGGCTTTCTGCCGGAGTCGCCAGACATCCCGAATCGTCAACTGCAACTGCTGCTGCTTGAGTTGGAGCATAGGCAGGTATCGCTCGAACCGCTCCAGCGCGTCGCGCTGGCGCTTCAATTCAGGCCGGGTTAATCTGATTTTTCTAGCCATTTTTCAAGCCGCGAACTTCGCGAACTAATTGATGTCTTTCTTTTTCTGTTCTGTAGGGGGCATTTTCAGTTTATAGACTCGCAGCATGGAGGGTTTCGGCAGGGGCGGCTTTCGTGGCCTGTCGCGGTTTACTCCCAACGTTTCCCACCGCATCCAGTACTGCACGCCCGGTTCGCCGCCGGGGCCGCGACTTCGTTGCCGACGGACCTGCATACCCGGAAAGGTTGATTCGACCTTGTCTAATTCCTTAGGCCGGGTCGGCCCGCGCGGCGGCGCCTTTCCGATGGGCTTCAAAGTCGCCTCGTCCAGCACCCAACCGCCCGTGCCGTGCTTGACGTGCCGGTACGATTGGACGAGTTTGCCGTCGGGGGCAACGCGAACGTTGCCGATCCGGATTTCAAAGTGAATGCACCCGCCGCCGCTGAAATACCATCGGTAGTTCCAGTTGCTGGTCTGGTAGATTTTCCATTTCCCTTTTTCCAGGCGGGCGTTATAGACCTGCGTTTTCCCGGCCGGGTCGAACTTGTGATAACTGATTATCACGCGTTTTTTCGAGTCGAAGCCTATCCGCACACAGCCGTTGATAATTCCGCCCTTAACCGGCACCGGGTCGATTATCAGGCCGGGCGTATTGATTGCCATCGGAAGTTTCACCGCCTCGCCGGAGGCCGTTTCCCAGTGGACGAGGTCTTTGCTCCTGGCGTAGGACGGGTCGTGATTCGTCGCGCAATCGGGCGTGTCCCGCCAGACCCAGCATAGGTGGAAGTACCCGTCCGGGCCTCTAGTTGGGCCGTTCAGGTATGCGTTCATCTTGTCCTGCCCGTCGGTCAGCGGAGTATCCAGCAACCGGCGCCAGGTCTTGGTCTTGTGGTCATAGACGTTATATATCTGATTGCCCCTGCCGCTTCGGCCATCGCGGTAGGTCAGGATAAGTTCGTTCGCCGGGCCTCGGAAGAACCGCGTGTAAGTAACTCGCTTCTCGTTTTGCCCGATCATTTTTTCAATTCGCCGGAAGGTAGTGATGTCGTAAGGCTTGTCCGTGCGGAAGTACACGAGGGGGCTGGCGTGCATGTTGCCCATGAGGTGGATATAACCGTCGTCGTCGATGTACAAAACCTTTATGCCGTTGTGGCTGTCCCAGCCGACGCGCTCCGGAAGGCGGACAAACTGCCATTTGTCGGAATCGAGCGTCCGTGCCGCGACCGTCATGCGGCGATCTGCGTCGTAGAATCCGACGAACTGGCGATTGCCGTGGGTCAGCAGATTGAAACCCACCGGATGTCCCGACCAGACCGGGCAGATGTCCACGCGGTTTTCCACCTTCATTTCAGCACCTCGAACGATGGATGCGCACAGAAGCAGTACCAGCAAGACCAGTCGAATATGACGCATGGCGAATTCTTTCGTTCGTTGTTTCATTTCTTCCGGCGCCAAATCGTTTGCCTTTCTTTTTAGTCTGCAACCCTCAATGCGTCGGGACTCCGCTTCGCTCCGTCCCGGCCTACGGCTTTTTCTTCTTTTTCAATTGGCAATTTCCGTCAGGCTGCTTCTGCTTCGGCGATTTCTTTAGGCCAGTGTTTTTCTATGATGCTTCGTCTGATTCCGGTTTCTTCCGGCTCGAAGCAATCTGCCAGCATACCCCAGCATTCGTCGAGCGCCTCTTCCAGCGGGATATTTACCGAGAGGCTCATAATTCTGCTTTCGAACAGGTCGCTGTACTTGAGGAGTTTTTCATCCCAGGATGAACTTTCGAAGCCCATAGCCTTCTTTTCGCGGCTTTCTCTTGCGCCGGCGTAGAGTTGGATGCAGGCGTTCATAATGGCTCGGTGGTCGTCTCGCGTATCGCCGTTGACCAGTTGTTTCAGTCGCGAGAGGCTTCCGAACGGCTCGATATGTCCGCCGTTGAGGTAGAACTGTCCTTCGGTTATGTATCCGGTATTGTCGGGGACGGGGTGGGTTACGTCGCCGCCCGGCATTGTGGTAACGGCCAGGACCGTCATCGACCCTGCCCCTTCGAGATCGACCGCCTTTTCGTATCGCCGGGCCAACTGGCTGTAAAGGTCGCCGGGGTATCCGCGGTTGGAGGGGATTTGCTCCATGACAATAGCGACTTCCTTCAGTGCGTCGGCAAAGGCCGTCATGTCGGTCAGAAGGACCAGGACTTTTTTGCCCTGGAGCGCGAAGGACTCGCCGACGGCTGTGCACAGGTCGGGGACCATCAGGCACTCGACGACCGGGTCGGCGGCGGTGTGGATGAACATGATGGTTCGGCTGGTAACGCCGCCGGCCTCGAATGCGTTGCGGAAGATAAGGTAGTCGTCGTGCCTCATGCCCATCCCGCCGAGGATGATGACGTCTGCTTCGGCCTGCAGACCCACGCGGGCGAGCAGTTCGTTGTACGGCTCGCCGGGGACGGAGAAGATGGGTAGTTTCTGCGACTCGACCAGCGAGTTGAAGATGTCGATCATGGGGATTCCGGTGCGGACCATGTTGCTCGGTAGTTGTCGCTTTACGGGGTTAATCGCCGGCGTGCCGATGTCGATAGGTTCGTCGGACAGGTCGGGCTTGTTGTCTCGCGGTTTGCCTGCGCCGTCGAATATCCGCCCCATGAGGTTCGGCGAGAACGGAACCTGCATAGGCTTACCGAAGAAACGAACGCGATCACCCGTCGAGACGCCCTGCGTGCCCGCGAAAACCTGAAGGGAGACCTCATTACCCTCCAGCCGAATGACCTGCGCAAGCGACGCGCCCCGGCTGGTGGTGATAGCGCCCAATTCGTCGTAGGCCACGCCCGTAGCTGTTACCTTAACAACGCTGCCGGCGATGGCGGTAATCTCATTGTAATATTTTTGCATATCCAAAGACTCCAAATTTGTCCACGAATTTCACGAATTTCTTTTTTTCAATCCTTTTCTTCTTTTTCAATCGGCAATTCCGGTCAGGCGTTTGCCAATTCCGGTTCTTCCCTTGCTGCACCGCCTTTTGTCGCTATGACCTCGTCTATGTCGGCGAGGATCTTTTTGAAATCGTCCGAATCCGTGGCGGCGTAGTTCCAGTTTCTGAACAGGTCGGCGACGTTAACGATTACCGAGCGAGCCTGCTCCCTGCTCTCGAAGCCGAAATCCAACCTCAAGACCTTAAGGCACTTTGCGAAGACGAATTTCTGCCGTTCGGCGTCGGTAGCGCCGTCCACTTCGTCGAAGGCGTTCTGCTGGAGATAAACGCTGTCGAAAAAATCGGCCTTGAGATAGATGGTGAAGTCCTCGACTGTCGTCCCTTCTTCGCCGACGACTGTCATCATCTGGTGCACCTCGTTGCCTCTGCGCAGGATGTTTTTGACCTCGTTCACCTCGGCGGGGTCGATTATTCCGACGTACTTGCTCCATGATTCCAGCGGGTCGATGGAGGGGTATTTTCGTGCATCGCTGCGTGTGCGGCTGAGGCCTTCGAATGCGCCGACGACTTTGAGCGTGCCCTGTGTAACGGGTTCCTCGAAGTTTCCCCCGGCCGGGCTTACCGTCCCGCCGATTGT
>DAOVLS010000161.1 GCA_030631125.1 Planctomycetales bacterium | reverse complement strand
CGGTGGGCGACGGCGCGGGCGAAGATGAACTGTCGCGCCTGGAGACATCCGTCAAGGCCGAAATACTGCAGGTCGCCTCCGACGGTCGGGCTGAAGGGGCAGTCGATGCCGAAGAAATGGAGATGATCGAGTCGGTAATCGAGTTCGGCGACCGGCAGGCCGGAGAAATTATCACGCCCCGAACCGACATCGTCGCCCTTCCCGCCGACGCAGGGATGGAACAGGTCCGCCGGACCGTCATCCAGGCAGGGCACACAAGAATCCCCGTCTATTCCGGCGACATCGACAACATCGTAGGCGTCCTCTACGCCAAGGACCTGCTGGCAATCACCGAGCCTGACCGTGCCGACCTGCGTTCGGTCATGCGGAAGCCGTTATTTGTACCGGAGACCAAGCGCCTCGACGACCTTCTGCGAGAGTTCAAGGCCCGGAAGATGCACATGGCCGTCGTTCTGGACGAGTACGGCGGGACGGCGGGACTGGTTACGGTCGAGGACCTCATCGAGGAGATCGTCGGCGACATCTCCGACGAATACGACCGGGCAGAATCGCCCCTGATCAAACGCATCGACGAGCGGACCGCCGAGATCGACGGGCGAATGTACATCGACGACCTCAACGACGCGATGGGTTTGAGCCTTCCGGAAGAAGCCGACTACGAGACGGTGGCGGGGTTCGTCTCTTCCGAACTGGGCTTTATCCCGCCGGTCGGTCAGACGCTGAAGGCCAACGGCGCCGAGTTCACCGTCCTTGCCGCCGACGTCCGCAAAATCACCCGCCTCCGCGTCGTCGTATAAAGAAGCGGTCAGCCTTCAGCAATCAGCGGTCAGCAAAAGATAAAAAAAAGATTGCTGAATGCTGAATGCTAAATCCGGTTGAATAAATCGTACCGGCAGACTAGAATTCCCCTTTCTTGTTAAACTTATACGTCGCCTCCGGCGGGAATCGAGGATCAAATGAGTCGAGTTGAGCGCGTTGACAAAAAAGAAATTATCTTCGTCGGAGATTATGTTCCCAGGCAGTGCGGAATCGCCACGTTCACGCGCGACCTGCGAGAGGCCGTTGCGGGACAGGCGGGTAAATCATTCCGTTGCGGCGTGGTGGTCATAAACGACGTTCCCGAAGGATACCGATACGAAGACTGCGTCCGTTTCGAGATTCGCGAAGCCGTTCAGGGCGATTACCGTCGGGCGGCGGAGTTCATCAATATTTCCAGCGCAGAGGTGGTCTGCCTCCAGCATGAGTACGGCCTGTTCGGCGGGTTGAGCGGTTCGCATATCCTGACGATGCTCCGCCGGTTGCGAAGGCCGCTGGTTACCACGCTCCATACGGTCCTGGCCGAACCGCTCGAAGAACAGCAGAAGGTGATGACGGAGGTATGCCGGCTCAGTACCAAGGTCGTCGTAATGGCCGAGCGTGCCAGAAGGTTCCTCCGGGATATTTACGACGTCGAGAACGACAAGATAGTCGTTATTCCCCACGGTATCCCGGACGTGCCTTTTGTGGACCCTGCGTTTTACAAGGACAAGTTCGGCGTTGAGGGGCGTGAACTGATTTTGACCTTCGGGTTGTTGAGTCCGGGAAAGGGTATCGAATACGTCATCCGCGCTTTGCCTGCGGTGGTGGCCAAACATCCCGACGTCGCCTACATGGTGGTCGGGGCTACGCACCCGCATGTCCGCCGGCGCAAGGGCGAGGAATACCGCACGGGTCTGCACCGCCTTGCGAGAGAACTGGGCGTCGAACGGAACGTCATCTTCCAGAACCGCTTCGTTGAGCCTACTGAATTGTATGAATTCCTCTGCGCCGCCGACATCTGTGTTACGCCTTACTTGGGCGAAGCGCAAATCGTTTCCGGCGTGTTGGCGTACGTGTTGGGCACAGGCAACGCGATAATCTCCACTCCGTACTGGTACGCCCAGGAAGTCCTTGCCGAAGACCGCGGGCGTATCGTGCCGTTCAAGGACCCCGACGCAATCGCCGAACAACTCATCGACCTGCTGGATAATAACGTCGAACGTGACGCGATGCGCAAACGCGCCTACCAGTACAGCCGGCAGATGGTCTGGCCTGAAGTCGGCAAACGCTACCTGAAGATATTCAGGGAGGCGCAGAAGAGGCCGATTCGACCGGTCATGGTGTCCAGACCTGACGCGTCTTCTACCGACGCAGGCGCTCCGGCTTTCGAACTACCGGAAATCGACCTGCGACATCTTCGCATGCTTACCGATCATACGGGCATCCTCCAGCACAGTCTCTACGCCACGCCGGACCGCCGGCACGGATACGCCACTGACGACAACGCACGGGCGCTGATCGTTGCGTCGGTGTACTGGCGCCAGACGCACGACGAAACGATCCTGCCTCTGTTACAGACATATCTGGCGTTTCTCAGTTACGCGCTGGACAACGATTCGGGTCGGTTCCGCAACTTTATGAACTATGACCGTCGGTGGGCGGAGATGGTCGGGTCGGAGGATTCTCACGGCCGGGCGCTGTGGGGGCTTGGGGTTTGCGTGGCTATGTGCAGCGCCGAACCGATTATAGGTCTGGCCACACGCCTGTTCGAGCGGGCGCTTATCGCTGCGGACAAATTCGTCTCGCCGCGGGCGTGGGCGTTCACCATCGTCGGTATCCACGCCTACCTCAAGCGTTTCGGCGGAGACAGCGAGGCAAGACGCGCAAGGCAGGTTTTGGCCGAAATGCTCTTCCGGCATTTCGTCGAGAACTCCGGCGACGACTGGCCATGGTGCGAGGACGTCGTAACCTACGACAACGCCAAACTCGCCCACGCCCTCCTGCTGAGCGGAAAGTGGATGTTCCGTTCGGACATGATCGAAATGGGCGAGCGGTCGCTCCGCTGGTTGCTGGAGGTACAGACCGGCGCCGGCGGGAACCTGTCCGTCATCGGGACCAACGGCTGGTACATGCGGGGCGGGACGAAGACCCAGTTCGACCAGCAGCCGGTCGAGGCGCACGGGCTTATCGACGCCTGCATAGAGGCATATAACGTTACCGGACAGGAGTACTGGCTGGGACAGGCGAGACGGTGCTTCAACTGGTTCCTGGGCGACAACGATATCCAGCAGGCGGTCTGCGACTTCACCACCGGGGGCTGCCGCGACGGTATCCATCCCGACCGCCTCAACAGCAACCAGGGCGCCGAAAGCACACTGGCGTGGTTGATGAGCCTGCTTTTAATGACCGAACGGCAAACTCAGCAAACGTTGGGTCTGCCAACTGCCGATAAAGAAATGGATGCTGACCTCTCAGTTACACACGATGGATAAGGAAGTCCTCTAATGCCGTCTCCAATTGTAATGATCAGTTCGTACCCTCCGCGCCTGTGCGGAATAGCAACTTTCTGTGAAGAGGCCCGCGAGTTCATCAAGAAACGCCACGCCGAACGTGACGTACTCGTCATCAGCCACACCGACGGCGCAGGCGACGGCGTCTTTCCCATACTCGACATGTCGCAGCGAGACTGGTGGCGACCGGTGGCGGCAAAGATCCGACAACTCCAGCCTTACGCCGTCCACGTCGAACACGAGTACGGGCTGTACGAATATCACGATTCCCGCGGCGCCGGCGACGGAAACGAGGGCTTCCTGGCGCTGCTGGACGCTATCAGCGAGTTCCCCATCGTCGTCGAGCCGCATACCGTCCACGGCCGGTTGACAGAGTTCGAAGCGAATTTTCTCTATAAACTCGCACAGCGCGCCGACGTTGTGCTCTTCAAGTGCCACTATCAGAAATGGCGCCTGGACTGGAATTTTCACGGCCGAGAATGGGAAACACCCCGGAATATCATGGTCATCCCGCACGGCGCGCGTCCCGACCGGCGGTGGACCGTCAAGGAAGTGCCCGGTCTGCGGAAGGAACTGGGGCTGGACAAGATAAAAAACCTCGGTACGCACCTGGTCGGACTGATCGGGTGGATACAGTCGAACAAGCGATGGGACATCCTCACCAATATGTGGGAAGAAATCGCCGAGGCCGTCAAAAGCAAAACCGGCCAGGAATGGGACCTGCTGGCGGCCGGTGCGATGCGGGATGTGAACCACAGGAAAGACTACGAAAAATACAAACGCGACGTTGATGTCCTGGAGAGCAAGGGACTGGCGCATTACTACGAATTCGTCCCTCGTGGCGACATATACTACAAGATGATGGCTGTCTGCGACTTCATCGTCCTTCCCAGCACCGACGAGACGCAGTCCGGGACGCTGGCGAGGATCATAGCGCTGAATAAGCCTTATATCACCACCGCGCCGATGGAGGGTCTGACCGCACAGACCCTGGAAAGCGGAGGCGGGCTGCTGTTCACAAACAAGGAAATGCTCCGTGAGCATGTCATTACGCTGGCGTGCAACGAGGCCGCGCGAATGAGGCTGGGAAACAATCTCAGGCGATACCTCGACGAGGTTGTCTCATGGGACGTTGTCGCCGCCCAGTACGACGAGGCCTACGATAAGGCCCGCACCGCCAGCAAGACAAATCAACCCGTCGTCCTTCCTATGGAATTCTGACGACGAGGGTATATGATTATCGGGACAGGTTCTGATCGGCGCTGTTCGCAGACCCGGGACGCAATGAACATCCTCGCCGCCCTTTCATTTGTTCGTTAATTACCGTAGGTTTCACGAGGGAGAACGCAGAAAATGTATATCGTAGATGCGCACCTGCATTTATTCACGGATAAGGAACGGGCGAAGGATTACGATCCCGTAACACTCGTTGAGTCGGGCGTCATCGACAAGTCCTGGCTGCTGTCGATCAACGGTCTGCTGGCCGGGACGGCGACGGACGAAGAGAACCTCGCCCTGACCAGGCAATACCCGGAGACATTCGTTCCATTCGGATACCTGGATTTCCGCCGGGGCGTCGAGCGGATCGATTGGCTCTACCAGCAGGGGTGTGTCGGACTGAAGGCAATCTGGCCCCCGAAGCCGTATGACTCAAAGGAGTATTTTTCCCATTACGAACGGGCTGAAGAACTGCACATGCCGATTCTCTTCCACGTCGGCGGCGGGTATTACGTGCCGACGCGAGGTCAGGAAAGGGACGATGCCTTCCTTGACGCTGAAGCCGAGCAATCCTACGGCCGAAACATGCTTCCCATCCACATGGACGCCATCGCCAAGAGTTTTCCCGACCTGGTGATCATCATGGCGCACATGGGAGGCTCCCTGGCATACTTCGATGAGGCGGCCATAATCTGCGCCGGCCATTCCGGCATGCGGGGCAGGGCGAAGATGTACATGGACATATCTTCCGACCTGGCTTACACGCTGCCGGCGCTGGTCAAGGTAAAGCAGATCATCGACGAAATCGGGTCGGGATGCCTCCTGTATGGTTCCGACACCTCATATCCTCGCGCCATTGAGGTGGCGCGGTTCTGGAAATTCTTTTTCCGGAACAGCCTGCTCATGAATGAAGGCGACATCGCCAGGATCATGGGCCTCAACGCCGAAGAATGTATTAATGAAGCCCTGCGGCATCGTAAATAGGAAACCGTCCTGCTCTGTTGAAAACAGGGTAAAACTATCTTGGTTTAATCCTTCTGTTAGACCCGTAGGGTCGTTTTTCTTAGCCACGGGCGGAAGCCCGTGGAAGGAGATCGCCCGATAAATTCAAGCCCCGTATGGGGCGCCTTATTCTATAGTAAGTCTTTACGTCAACAACACCCGAGGCGCCCCGCTGGGGCTTATACCTACACCAGCGGCCCACGGAAAGGAGGTAAACCGTAGGCCGCTGGTGCACTTGAATCCGTTCGTATGAGCGCATTTTCAGTCTTCCCCCACAGACCATCCCCAGGGGATAGGCTGTAGGAAAATCAGTTGTCATGTCAATTGCTTCTTAGCGTCTCTTCCGACGAATCAGAACGCCCAGGCCGCCGAGACCCAGCAATG
>DAOVLS010000322.1 GCA_030631125.1 Planctomycetales bacterium | reverse complement strand
GTGGTAATCCTGAAAAACGACGACCTGATCTCCGGAAAAATCACCAATAAAGAATACGTCATCGAGCCGTTCTTCGGTGAACTGACCCTTCCTGCCGAGAAGGTCATCGGTTTCGCCGCCGTCGCCGGACAGGAATCCGCCATCCACGCGGTTATCACCGGCGGGCAGGTAGTTACAGGCCGGCTTAAGGACGCCGTTATCAAACTGGCTTTACCGACCGGCGGGAACCTGGAGATTCCGTTTTCCCGTATCAGGGAGTGTTCCTACCGCATCAGCAAGACCAAGCCGGATGAATCGTCCGTCGGCGGTCCGCTGATCGTGCTGCGGACTGGCGACCGCCTGGCGTTCGACCCTGCCGAGTTGAAATGCACGTTCCAGACCCGGCACGGCTCGATCAAACTGGTCGGCAAAGACCTTCGGAAAATTTCACTGCACCACGAGGCCCGCGGCGTCCACCGGGCGGAATTCATCAACGGCTCGACGCTGGCGGGGATGCTCGGACCTGAAAGGATCGTCCTGCCTCTGAAACTCGGGCCTAAACTGGACGTCTCGCGCGACATGGTCCTGGCGGTGCGCTTCACCGAAAACGACAAAAGCGATTCCGTGCTGACC
This sequence comes from Planctomycetales bacterium, assembly GCA_030631125.1. Next base: position 3,284 of record DAOVLS010000322.1, on the reverse strand, counting down.
AATGTAACGCTCAATAACGACGATGTGCTCCTTGGACGCCTTGTCGATGATGTGTTCGAAATGGTTACCGATTTCGGGACGATCAGCGTCAAGCCTGAAAACATCGCGAAAATTTCATTCAGCGACAAAGACCCCGGCCGGGGCACTATAAAAATGTGGGACGGCTCGACGCTTCGAGGCAAAATCCGCCAGGAGACTCTTCGTTTCGCCGTCCAGCCCGGACCTGAGTTGAACCTGCACGTCGGGCTTATCGTCTCGATAGAGCGAAACGACGCCCTGCCCCCGACGGCAACGGTCAAACTCGTCGAAAAATACGTCGCCATGCTGTCAGCCGCTAATTACAAGGACCGGCAGGAGGCACAGGAGGCGCTGACCCGCATGGGCCGAACAATCGCGCCGCTGCTGACCGAGCACCTCAAAGACCCCGACCCGGAGGTCCGACAGCGAATCCGCAACATACTGCAAAAACTGGGTGTGAAGGTTTCCGACGCCAAAACCACCCCCCGGCCGAACTTTGGTGGGCGCGAGCGTGCCGTTTTTATTAAAATGGGGGGATGAAACTACTCCGCCGTTCCTGAAAATAACGAACATACTTATGGAGATTCATACGACATGAGATATAAGATTCGTCCGGGTGGAACAGGTTTTCAACCTGTTCGAAAGAGCACAGGTTACAAACCGGCGCCACCTATACTGGTTGTATTGTTCCTGATTACCGGCTTCGCGGCGGTTTCACTTGCGCAGATAAGACTCGACATCAGAAGCGGAATCCGCCCTTCGCTCCCGCCAACCACACCGACCGCATCTTCCCAGGGAGGCATTCATATTTCCGGCGGGCGGACCACGTCGCCGATGTGGACCGTAACCGATTCGCACGGCTACCGGTGGGACATCGCGGGCGACGGAAGCGTTGCCGACGGCAGCAACGACGCCTACGACGGAGGCCTGAAACTGCAAGTCAACGGCACGGCTTTTCCCTCCCAGCCCACCGCAAGATTGAACGCCGACGGTAAGGAAATCGAGATAGGGTGGCGATATAACAACCTCAACATCTCCCGCCGGATATTCGTCAACACCAAGGCCGGTTACTGCCGATGGATCGACATCTTCGAAAACACCACCGGCAACGAAATAACGGTCTCGGTTCGTTACTATTCCAACATGGGAGACTCCACCAGCAGGACGCACACAACATCCGCCGGCGCCAATATGACCGCCGAGGACTGGGGCATCGTAACGGCGGGGACGCCAAGCTCGAGCCGTCCGGCTATCGTGCACGTCTTCGCCGCGCGAGGCGCCAAATTCAAACCGACCTTCTCGTTTTCGCAAAACAGCGACAGCCTCTACTGCAACGCATCAATCAGTGTCCCACCCAATAAGGCCGTTGCGCTTTGCCTCTTCGAGGCGCAGCGACGCCCATACGATCAGGCACTAAAATTCCTCAAAGACTTCGACCCCGCCGCGGAAATGCGACTCGTGCCTGCGCCGCTACGAAAGATACTGCTGAACATGGGTGGCGCCGAGATGCTGATGCTCGGCGGGATCGAGTTGAAACGCAGCGAAAAAAGCGACCTGCTGGTTCTCCGCAACGGCAATGAAATCCACGGCAGGATAACCAACAAAGAGTATCTGCTTCGGACGGATTTTGGTCAGTTGAAGATACCGGCCGGTGCTGTTATCGGTCTGGCGGGGCGGTCGCGTGTGAACAACCGCGTACACCTGGTGATGGTCGGGGGGCAGATAATCGCCGGCGAACTGACCCCCGGTCCTGTGGTAATCAAACTCTCCGACGGAACCGAACTGAAGATCACGCCGAAGGGACTGTCCCAGGCGACCTATCGCGTATCGCCGGAAAAACCCTATAAAGTTACGACTTCCGATGCGCTGGCGGTATTCCGAACCGGAGCAAGGCTCGCTTTCGATGCCGCCGAGGCTGACTTGGCGTTCCTGACGCCGCACGGCGTAATCAAACTCTCTGCCGGCGACTTGCAGTTCATCGAGATGGACACACCCGACGGCGGGCTGCACCGTATTATCTTCAGCAACGGTTCGACGCTCGCGGGCCTGCTGACGGCTGAACGAGTCCGCATGAAACTCAAACTCGCCCCGGCGGTGCTCACCGAAGGAGACTCGACTCTGAAGATCTCCCGCCGGCAACTCAAGCGGTTCGTTTTTCCCGCCGGTCCGGCCCAATCAAAGAACCTGGCCAGACTGACCTTCCGCAATACCGATGTAATCCTTGGCCGGTTCGCCGACGCGAAACTGACCGTCCGCGGGAAGGTCGGCCCGGTTACAGTTGCCTCCTCTAAGATCGCTAAAATCGAATTCAACGTCGCCGCTCCGGGGCAGGTCAAATTGACCACGCGGGACGGAACCGCCTTGGCAGGCAAACTCGACGGCGACTACGTCAAATTCAAAATCGAGCCGGGGCCTGTACTCAAAATCTTCACCGGACACATCAAATCAATCACCGGCGCAGCCAGGCCGAAAACTACGAACGAAACCCTTAAAAAACCCGCCACGCCAACAACACGCACCAACAGGACTCCATCTGCCGAAGTAGCAAAAAAAGAGGCCGAGATTAAACAACTGAAACTGGCCATGGCGCATATGAGTGCCGAACGGACAAAGTTTGAAGCGATGACGAAAGAACTCCATGCAGTACTAGCCAAGGGCGTCAATAATCCGAGGGTCGCAGCAAAAGTTCAAAAGCAACTGATGATGATGGAAAAGATGCTCGCCGGCACGAGGCAAAAAGAAGAAAAAATCGCGAAACAGATCGCCGAGGCCAAGGCCTCGTTGAAAAAAATCCAGTCAGCCACGCCCACCACGCGGATGAGCACAATTCCAAACACGCATCGCATTATATCGGGTGGCCACAGGACGCGAGTCCGCGACGATAAGACGCTCAAGATTTTGGTCAAACCCACGATTATCATTCAACGTGAGTATGATGAAGAGGCCTTTCCGCAGTAACGGTACGGGGATCAAATCAGAACTGCGTGCGCTGACACGACAACGTCGGTTAGTGTAGGCCCGAAGGGCCGACCAGAATTTAGCCGGGGGCATAGCCCCCGGATGGCGAACCCCATATCATCAAGCCCCGGAGGGGCGACAGAATCCTTTACCAACAATGTTCTTTCGCCCCTGCTATGTAGCAATGTGTCAACCATTATTTTCGGACAGGATTAATTGTGAACGCTGATCACGTGCAACCTGCTATTCGATCGTCCGCACAACACTCGCGGAGATCACTTTATCTGTACGCCAGGGACGGATCAATC
>DAOVLS010000367.1 GCA_030631125.1 Planctomycetales bacterium | reverse complement strand
GCCGTACGCCTTATGTCGGTCGGGCGGTTGCTCTGGCAATTGCGGCCGGGGCACAGTTCCATGAACAGGTACAGTTCCCGCAATTTGAAGAGGCTTCGCACCTTCTGAATTCGGTAATACTTGCGTATGGCGGGATGGTCGAAGTTGGCGGCGACCTTGAATTCGTTGATTGCCTGGTCGAAGTAGCGATTGTCGTCCCCGGGATGCCTGACTACCCGCTTGAGCGCACAGAATTTCCTTGTCCTGTTCTCTCGCAGGCGCCAGATAGTGCTGCGGGCCCCGCTGCCGAGGTACTCCAGCACCTCGTAGCCCGGTATCCGAAGTCTTACCTGTGAATGACTCATGGGGCTGCTACCGCCTCGCGGTCAGAAGGCGGCTTCGGAAGGTCTCGAGCGGGAAGAACCGCCCCAGCCGACCCGGTCTGTCCGGTTCACTGTGAATATAAACGCGGTCGGAGGGTATCCGGCAGATTGCCTGAAGCGCCCGGACGATGTCTGTCAGGGCGGCCATTTGCCCGGATGTCGGGGCCGAGATGCTGGTGTCGCAGAGCAGGCGGATGCCGATACTGTTTTCGTCGTTATATGGATGCCTGCCGCCGTGGACGTGATTGCCGTCAAGTTGCTGTCGCCAAAGGCCCGTGGAACGGACAGCCCCGTCGTCGTTTACACCGGCTGTGCCTATCAGGAAATGACACCCGCCGGGCGCCTGCCCCGTTGGGGGGGTGGTTCGATTATCGGCTGCGCCGTACAGGATGATATTGCGCCACTTGATGGGTTGGATGGGCACGTCGGTCCGGCGTATCAGTGCGACCCGCTCTGCAGGCGCCGGGTTCGCGTCAGCCCCGGCGTCTGATCCGTCGGCGGCATCGGCCCGGAGGGCTGCGCGAGGACGGGCGGGAGGGGTCTCCATCATAATCAGCACGAAGGCGCCTGCGCCCATCGCTATCACCAGTGCCGCGAGGGTTGTTACCGTCCGTGACCGACTTACGCGAGCCAATGCTCTCTCCTGCTATGGTATGAATTTATAATATAATATGAATATATGTACCGCTTAACGACCGTATCGGCAAACAGAAAAATATTTCTCCGGGAAAATTATTCGGGCATTCGGCTCCAGAAGTCCACGAATTACACGAATTTCTTTCTTGGAAATCCGCAATCCGCAATACTATTCTGTTGCTTCATCCGATTCGATATCTTCTTCGGTCAGGACGCCCAGTTCAAGCAGGGCGGCCAGGGCTGCCTTTTGCTCAGCCTGCTTCTTGGTGTTGCCCCATGCGCTGGGGTATTGCCGGCCGTTCACTCGCACCGCCACCTCAAAGCACTTGGAATGGTCAGGCCCCTTCTCATCCACCAGGTCATATCTGGGTGTGGCGTTGGCGTATTGCTGTACGTGCTGCTGTAACAGGGACTTATAATTACTCTGGTGCTCTGACGCGGTTGCCTGGGCGATCTGGCCGCTCATCTGTTCGATAATGAATTTCCGCGCCGCCGACAGGCCCCCGTCGAGGTAAATCGCACCGATGACAGACTCGAATACTGCCGCCGATATACTGGTGGGAATACGCCGGGCCGAACCTATTCCCTTGCCAAGGTGCAACAACTCGGCAATGCCCAATTCGTCGGCGACCTCGGCACAGGTCTGGCGAGAGACGACCGAGGACTTAATCTTCGTCATTTGGCCCTCGGCCAGGTCCGGATTGCGGATGAATATCTCTTGGCAGATTATCACCCCTAACACGGCGTCGCCGAGAAACTCCAGCCGCTCGTTGCTGGCTGAACGATTCGCCGCAGCGGAGGCGTGCGTGAGGGCCTGACGGAGAAGTTCAACATCGTTGAAACGGTACGAGATTATTTCCTGGCACTTGACCAGATCAGCGTCATCCACGATTAACCTCACAGATATGCCGAGCAGATGACGAAAAAAACCACTTCGGCGGCGTCTTTCGTCAACGGCTCGGCCTGTTCTCAATATCGGCATTATAAGGCGAGATGTTGAATTACGCAAGACCGGCAGAAAAAACTTGCAGGGATGCAGGGAATGCAGGGGATGTATGGGATAAGAGAATATCGAATATTGAACAAGGAATTTCGAATTTTGAAGTAAAAAGAAACAAACCGCCCTTGAGAGATGTTTTTTTACTTCGTAATTCAAAATTCTCTGTTCAATATTCAATATTCTTTTTTTTTATCCCGTGCATCCCCTGCATCCCTGCTAATTCTTCTTTCCGGCGCGATTTTCAAAATTTTCCTCTTGACTTGTGTTGTATATGTCGTACACTGTTTTAGTAGGTGAACTTTCGTGAATTTTACCGGGATTAGGCCCAATGGCGAAGCAAGGTCGAAAACTGACCCGCCGGCTTGAGGATTACCTCGAAGCCGTGCTCGTGCTGGTTCAGCGGAACGGCGTGGCGCGTGTCAGCGAGATAGCCGCTGCGACCAACGTCAGCAAGTCGTCGGTAACGGCAGCACTTAAGCACCTTGCCGACGACGGGTTTGTCAACCACGACCCGTACCAATACGTAACTCTCACGCCGCGCGGGCAGGCAACGGCCCAGAAGGTCCTCGACAAACACGATTTGCTGACGGCGTTCCTGGCCGGCGTCCTGAACATCAACGCGTCCGCCGCCGAGGAAAACGCCTGCCGGATGGAGCACGTTGTCGATGACGTTGTCCTGGAGCGGATGGCCATGCTGGCAGAATTCACGCGGCAGTGTCCGATGGGCGGGACCGAGTGGATGGAGAAGTTTTCAGCCTATTGCCGGCAGCACAGGCCGGAGACACCGGAGCAATCAACCTTGAAAACGACAATGGACCAGATGAAACCGGGAAAAAAGGGCAAGATCGTGAAAATCGGAGGCCAGGTCGGAGCGATGCGCCGTCGGCTTATGGATATGGGAGTTACCCCCGGCACGCCGTTTGAAGTCGAGCGCGTCGCGCCGCTGGGCGACCCGATCGAAATCCGCATTCGCAGATACCACCTGACGCTGCGTAAGGCCGAGGCCGGCGGGATAACTGTGGAGCCAACGGAAGAATGAGCGCTGATAACGACAGTTCGCAATTTCCGACCATGCCACTGGCGATGACGCTGGTAGGTCAGACCGTTACCTTCGCCGGCATACGCAACGCCGGGCGGGGTCTGGCGCACCGCCTGGCCGAGATGGGACTGACGCCCGGTGAGAACCTGGAGATCATCAATCGCGGACCGGGGCCTTTCATCGTCGCGGTAAAAGGAAGCAGGTTCGTCCTGGGCAGAGGAATGGTACATCGGATACTCGTCCGACCAGGATAGCAG
>DAOVLS010000315.1 GCA_030631125.1 Planctomycetales bacterium | reverse complement strand
ACCTCGCCGGCAATCGTCGTCGGGGCGGTCCCGTCCCGCAATAACGGAAGCACCCTCTCTTCCCAGGTGAAATCCTCGCCGGCCTTTCGCTTCGCCTCCAACTGCCCGGCGACCTCATCGGCCGACGGTAAAGGAAGCATCGGAAGATCAGACTCCACGGCAGCGACGCTGATCTGCAGGTCCTGACCGGACGTTTCAATCTGCTCCATTACCGACAGTGCCGCTCCGGCGATTACCATTCCCCATCGACGAGCGGAATCGACACCGCCATAGGCAAACCCCATTGAGCCGTCTTTTTTCTTCGCCAGCCACTTGATCTTCAGATCGCCGGCAGCGCCGTTGACGAACATCGCCGTCATCTCGCCGTCATAGACCTTCTCCAGCGCCTCCTGGAGGTAGCCGGGAAAATCAGCACAGAAATACTTGCCCCAACCGGCGACGCTGGCGTGTGCGGCGAAGTTGACCACAGCCGCCAGCGGCGTGCCGTCCGGGCGGTCCAGACGCAGGACCGAGAGGGTTTCGTCGGTCGGCGCGTCGGGGTTAGGCCCCCACCTTGCCCCGGCAGGCCCGTCCGGCGTGGGTATCCAGCGGTTGATGTTGAACGGCGCAAGGCCTTCGCCGACGCCGATTCTTACCTCGGACAGACGCGAGTCGGCCTTAGCCACCGCACCGGCCATCTTCGCCGTCAAATCGTCCAGGTAACTCTGATATGGAACGTTGTCGCCTTCGTCCGGGTGTGGCCGGCGGGTGATTGGCCCGGAATGCGTGTGCGAGGCGGCGAACATTACGTTCGAACCGGGGATGCCGGTCATCTGCTCGATGCGCCCGCGCGTCTCGGACACTATCTTCTTCCCCAGGTCGATAACGTCGGCGGTTACCAAGGCCGCCTTCGTCCGCCCGTCGTCGAGGACCAGCGCCTTGACCAGTAGTTTACCGGCGACGCCGATGGCCGGTTTGGACCCGAGGACGCCGGTACAACTGGTCAGCGCCCCGACAGCCGGCGTTATGTCCGCCCGCGCCACACCCGCTTTCAATACGCTCATTTGCCTGCCTTCCCGATTTGCGCGGCTCCGACGACAGGTTCGCCCTGTATCGCCTGGCGGTAGATGTCCATCGGCGTGGAGACTTCCTTTGGAGTATCTTCGGTCCGGTCATAGAGATAGGTGATGAGATATTCAAGCGTACCGGCGACGGGGCAGGTGAAGGAGAACTCCGCCGTCGGCTTGGGGCCGATTTTCACTTCCTGGGTATAGTATTCGCACCGTGTACCGATTCCTTTGAGGAATCGCGGCTTTTCGTCCATTTTAATGTAGGCTATGGTGCGCCAGATTCCCGGATATCCCGGTTTCCACTCGCTTCCGACCGGGTAGGTTCCGTGCGGCAGGCCTCGCTGATACACCCGCTTCCACGTGCCGGTGAATTTCTGGTCCTTGGTTACCTTCTGATTGATGCGCTGATAATGCCAGTAGTTTTTGTACAGTACGCCGATAACAACCGGTTCTTTGGCGTCGCCGAAGCGGGCGAAAGGCGAAGAGATGATCTTCGTGCTCAGCCCCTCTCCAATGCGATGCCAACCGGCCTGGTACCCGCCCCAGCAGTTGACCGCGTAAGGCCTGGCCTTGAACGGGTCGGGCCAGGTCATCAACCATATCAGGTCCGCGTCCATTACGAGGTCCAGCGACATTCGCGAGTAATCCGGCAGCCAAATCCCGTGCCCGCCGGTCAGACTCGTCCCCGCCTGCTGCTTCCAGGCGTCCACGACGTAATCGCATTTGTGCATCGCCCCGTTCGGAGCGATAAGGAACCTCGACTCCCCGTGCATTCCCTGCTCGTTCGCCTGGCTGACCGGGGTGATTTCGAGCCAGTCCATCCCAGCCGGAACGCGGTATCGCGTAACGACCTTAATCTCCTTCCCACCCCGCACATACGGTATCGCGGCGCTTTCGACTACGATCTCGCCGGCATGGTTCTTTATTATCCTGCACTCGCTGGAGCCGCCGCCGAAACATCTGACCCTTCCGGGCACGTTGTTCCAGTAATAGTTCACGCCTTCTTTCAGCGTAATCGGGGCGTCGCAGGAGCGGTAAATCTCATTGTGCCTGGAAGGTTTGCCGTCCGGGGCAACCTTGGCGTAAAGGAATACGGCATCGTGTCTGCTTGAGTGGAGCGAGATCCAGAAACTCTTGCCCTCGATGGCAGGGTCGCCCTTGAATTTATAGTTGGTGTTTCCCCAGGGGACCTGGACCCACTTGTCTCTGCGTTTCCAGGCGTCGAAACCGTAATGCTTGTGGGAATCCTTGCCCATCGTATCCCACAGGCGGACGATGTCCGTCGCGGGCGAGTAACCCACAACAGCCGGTTTTCCAGCCTGGGCCGGAGTCTGGCCCGGCGTCTGGCAGCCGCTCAGGCACAGCACCACTATTGCCGCCAGCGCCAGGGGCGCCCATGTGCGAATAATCATCGCCTTTCCTGCTAATGTAATGCTCTTGCCTGCCATGTTACGTCCCATTTCTTTTCTCCTTAACGACGGGTCAATAAATCATCGTTCATTAGTGTCATTTCCTGCCCAGTATCGCCTGGCGGTAAATGTCCATTGGTGTATAGACATCCTTTGCGGTGTCTTTGGTTCGGTCGTAGAGGTAGATGAGTACGTACTCCAGTTTCCCGGTCACCGGCGGTTTGAACGTCAGTTCCTTCCTGCCGACGCCGTCTTTTCCGACGGTTATCGGCGTGGTGTAGAACTTTCCGCCGATGCAACTGACCATCCGCCACTTGCCCGCGTGCACAGGCCACCACGGGCCGTTATGCTTGAATGGGCTGCTGGTTACTTTCCGTTGATACGGATACTTCCACTTGACGGTGAAATCTTCGCCCTTCTTTACGTCCGAGTCGATTTTCTGGTAGTTCCAGTAGCCGATGCGCAGGACGCCGATAACGACCTTTTTACCTTCGAAGTATGCGTGCGAAGCCGATGCGACTGTGCTGCACGCGCCCTCGCCGATGCGGCTCCACCCGGCGTGCCAGCCGTTGTACGGGAAGAATTTCGCCCTTTTGGTCTTTCCTTTGACCGGCATCCACGTCATAACCCAGATCGTGTCGTCGTCCATGATGAAGTCCAGGAGCATCTTGCTGGCCGGGGGCGCCCAGAGGCTCTTGCCGCGATGTTCGGGGTGTTTAAATGCGTCGTATGCGTAGTCCTGCCCTGCGCCTGCCGCTTCGGGACAGACGACAAAGCGGCTTTCGCCGTGCATACCCAGGTTATCAAGGTTCTTTACGGGCGTGATTTCCACCCAAGGCTTGCCGGCGAGCACGCGCCAGGTGCTAATTTTCTCAGGCCCGACGGACAACTCCAGAACGGCCTCTGCCGGATCGTTCTTCAGTATCCGTATGTAATTCAACTTTCCGCCGTAGGAGCCTTTGCCTACCTGGTAGAGTTTGTCGCGGCGTGACGGCGTGCCGTCTGGTTTCTTCTTGGCGTACAGTTTCGGGCTGACGTGCTTGCCCTTGGCTCCGGGGAAATCGACGTAGAAGTTCACGCCCTCCAGCACCGTGTCGAATGACAGGTCGATCTTCGTCTTGCCGTGGGGCGATTGCTTCCAGTCCTGCCGGTCTTTCCACTCGACCAGGCCCATTCGCAGACCGCCGCCGTAGTGTTTCCGCGTGTCCCATATCCGCACCGTCCCGACCGGCAGGACGCGATAGCCGGCTTGGGGCGCGACAGCGCCCGGTTTAGATGCCGGGGTGTTGTCAATGGCGGAAGTGTGCGACAAAAAGGCCGCAAATATAACGGCCACCGCCGACAGTACGATCGTCGTTCGTCTCATTGACATTTTTATCTCCTTTTTTGAAAGCAGCGGTTACACCTGAACTAAACCCGGCAGGCGCAACGTGGTTCCGTGCCGAATGATTTAACAGAAAGAACTTCACCGCAGAGACCACAGAGACCGCAGAGAAAAATATTGTTGTT
>DAOVLS010000133.1 GCA_030631125.1 Planctomycetales bacterium | reverse complement strand
GTTCGTATACCGCGGCCACGACGTGGGCAAGGGGTCAATCCCACCTGGGTAATGATTGACCGACTTGCGCCAGATCAAAAGGTGGGACTCCGCTTTGCTCCGTCCCAGCCTACTGCTATGGGAAAGAGGAAGAGGTTGAAATGAAACTCGAGCAATTTCGTGTCCTGGCCGACGAGGAAATAGAACGTATTCACCAGGCCGCCCTGACTATACTGAGCGAGATCGGCGCCGTGGTGAATCTGACCGAAGCTGTCGAGCTGCTCGCCGGCGCAGGCGCTGACGTGGACGGAAACCGCGTGCGGATTTCCTCGCAAGTTGTCTCCGAGGCGCTGGAGAAGAAACCGAAAGAAGTAATGCTCTATGACCAGCAGGGCGAGGGGATTCGTCTTGGCGGCGACAGGCATTTCCATTTCTCCGGCGCTTATAACCTGAACGTTCTCGATTACGGCTGCGACAAGGCCAGGCCTGCACGCCTTGAGGATGTCGTACGGTTCACCCGTCTCGCCGACGCCCTGCCGGAGATTGACGGGGTTATCCCCCACGTCCTCGCTCTGGATCAGCCTGAATCCTCGCGGGAGCAGGCCACCTATCGCGCTACACTGGAGAACACGACGAAACACTGCCTGGCAGCGCCGATGAGTTTCGAGGGCGCTCAAGCCTGGGTGGAACTGGGGCTGTCAGTTTCAGCCGATCCGGACAGGCCCGCGGTGAGCATGGTGGTCGCCGACGCGCCCTTGCTGCAATGGGATCCCGAGAGTCTGCATGCGGGCATCCTGGCCGCCCAAAATGCCATTCCGCTGTTCATCATGGCCGGGGCGATGGGAGGCATGGCCGGACCGATTACTCTGGCCGGCGGCCTGCCGATCAAGATCGCCCAATGCCTCCTGGCGGTCGTGCTTACACAGGCTGTCCGCCCCGGCGCACCGGTGGCCTATGCGGGGGCGGGACATTCGTTCATAGACATGCGCAGCAGCGAGATCGTCATGGCAAGCCCGGAACACTTCCTGGGGACAATCGCCGGGGCGCAAATGGCGGCGTTCTACGGCTTGGCCTCTTATACCTGCTCGCTGCTGTCGAATTCAAAAGTGCCGGACCAGCAGACGGGAATAGAGAAATTCGGATGCCTGTTTTCCGCTGTCGGGGGCGGGGTCTCCGTCTCGAACAACGCCGGGCTGCTCGCCAACGGAACGATCGGGTCGCTCGAGCAGATGGTCGTTGACCATGAGATGCTCCTGATGGCGCGCCGCATGGCAGAAGGCATAACGGTCAACGAAGAGACCATCGCGCTGGATGTCGTTCGCCAGGTCGGCCCGGGCGGGACATTCCTGGCGACCGACCACACACTCAAACACCTCCGCAGCGGAGAAAACCTTTACCTGACCGTCCTCGACCGCTCGCCGGTCAAGGCCGAATACCTGCCGCTATGGGACCGCGCACATGCCGAGGTCGAACGAATTCTCACCGATTCAGCCGGGAGTGAATTATGATAATTGATTTCCATTGCCACGTCGGAAAGGGCAGACGAAAGTCTCTTGAACCCCGCGATCTCATCAAAAAAATGGACGACTGCGGAGTGGACAAGGCCGTTGTCTGCCCTGTCGAAGAAGGCATAACCGTCTATAACGAGCAGGCAAATCAATACATCCTCGATGCGGTAAATGAATTTCCCGACAGGCTTGTGGGGTTCGGCTCGTTCAATCCCTGGTTCGGACAGCGGGCTTTGGACATGGCTGGGAGATTCCTGTCCGAGGGACTGCGAGGACTGAAATTCCATCCAAACCTCCAGGGCTTTATGATCAATGATGAAATAGTTTATCCTCTAATGGAGGCGGCAAGGGAGCACAAGGTTCCAGTCTATACACATTGCGGAACCCCCGTCTATTCCCTGCCTCATCAGATACTTGACCTTGCAGGCCGGTTCGGCGAGGTCCCCATAGTCATGGGACACATGGGATACAATTATGAGTACATGGCCGACACCATAGAGGTCTCCGGTATGGCCGATAACCTGTTCCTGGAGACTTCGCTTACAGCAAGCGCGCTCGCCCTGTTTGACGACTTTCTCAAAATGGCTGTCGAAATCGATTCCGGAAAAGTCCTCTTCGGTTCGGACACGCCCGAATCTGATATGCAAATGGAACTGGATAAATTGAGAAGCCTCGACATTTCCGACGAGGATATGGATAAGATATCAGGCCGGAACGCGGAACAATTACTCGGGGAGGTTTAAAGAGAAATGATATTCGACGCGCATACCCATTGGGATTTCCAACATAAGCGTAATGAAGAAGGGATTAAATACGTTCAATCTCTTGGAGTGGGAAAGATAATTGCCTTTGGTCCCGGCTTCGGCCCCAACAGTCACGACAGCCGTCAGCCCAACGCGGACCTGGCGGACTTTGCCGGGAATTATCCCGGCTTCATGTATCCGGTGGCTACCGTCAGTCCTGCGATGGGAACCGAGGCGGTCGAAAACCTCAGGTGGTCGGTAACTGAAAAGCACATGGTGGGCCTGAAACTCGCACCAGGCCCCCAGGCCTTCCGGCTGGCAGGTAGTGACGCGTCGGCCGTGTTTGAGGAGGCCCAGTCGCTTGATATCCCGGTGTTCGTCTGTGCTTCGACCGCGCCGCATTCGACTCCGTCCTCGGCTGCGATGGTCGCCGGGAACTTCCCTCGTCTGAAACTGGTGCTTACGCACGCCGGAAGCGCCAACTACTGGGCCGACGCCATTCGTGCCGCCAAACGATGCGACAATATCACCCTCCTGTCCTGCGGAAATCCTCTGGCGGGAATGAGAAAAATGGTCAAAGAGATCGGCGCCGAGAGGGTCATCTTCGGCTCCGATTTCCCCTGCGCCTATCCGTACGCCATAAAATACGAACTCGACAAAGTCAATTCCCTGGACATTTCCGAGGCAGAAAGGGAAAGAATCCTCTGCAAGAACATCGCCGAGTTGATAAACGTGGAAGTATAAATCATTCTCCGCGTTGTTGTGATAAACCAGTTTTACTCACTGTGCATTGACACAGTCCGGCTGGTCAGCCAGAATAGGAACCGATGTCTGACTTGTATCTGAAATGCTTGTTCGTATCGGTTACAGCGGCGGCTGTACTGCTGGTCGGTTGCGACCGGGGCGGGCGATTTCTTATCGAGTTGTCCCGCGGCGGTACTTTCGTCGTTTATGATCCGCAGACGGATCGGATAATTCACTTTGGTCCTGCCGGCGGAGAAAACCTCCTGTACACGACCTCCAACATTTTCCAGCCGCCCGATCCGGACGGATATGTCTCCCGCGGGGGTTCTTATACGTGGGTGGCTCCGCAGTCCTGTTGGGTGGCGCCTGACGGTCGTCTTGACGTCTGGCCGCCGGAGCCGGCGATGGACCGCGGCCCGATGAAGGTGCTATCAGCCGAGGCTGACCACCTCCACACGGTCAGCCCGAAGATGCGGCTGGATATGCGCGAAGATAAAACCGTTTCACTTGACGCCGACGGAACGCTGAGGCTGACGGTAACGCTCCTGCCGACCGGTCCGAAGCCGCCCCATGCCGCCGGATGGTGCCTGATGGCCGTCCCGTACGGATGTATCGTGGCTGTACCCAAAGGCAAGCCCCGAAGCAACCACGACGGATTGATTCCGGAGTTCAAAGCCGCAAGCACAGAACACGACGGGTGGATACTGACCGATACCAACAAGATAAAGGGTGTCGGAAAGGTGTTCATCGACGTGGCGCCGGTGGTGGCGGTGTGGAACAAGGGATATTGGTTCGTGCGCGCCGGTACGGCCGCCGGCGCCGCCAGGCCGCCGGGAGAATCCGCCGTCGAACTGTACTTTGCCCCGAGCAATCAACTCGTCGAGGTCGAATTGGTCGGACCGCATCGTCCGGTCCTGCCGGACGGGTCCAACAGGTGGGATGAGTCGTGGCATCTCATCAAGGCAAAGTCCCCCTCGATAGAACCGCTGAACCGCTTTCTGCCGAAACCTTAAAACATGGGAAACGCGGGGTTGTTGAAAAAGTCCCGTCGCCCCGAAGGGGTTCCTTTGGGAGGACGATTGGCAATACTTCAGCCATTTAGGAAATGTCGGGTTATATTTTCCTGGAACGGGAGGAACGGGAATGACTTCTCGGGAGCGAATTCTGACCGCAATGAGATCAGGCCGGCCGGATAGAGTACCTGTCATAACTTATATTGCCAGTGTCTGTGAAAGTGGAGATTTTCTGAATAAAGATCCGAGTTACAGCCAAATCCGCGACTGTGTCGGCAAATATGGGGACATTTGCTACCAATGGTGGTTCCCCGGCGGCTTTATCTTCTCCGACGCCGAACCAAAGCACCGGAAGAGGCTTTTTGTCGATTCCTGGGGAAACGAAAGAATCGAAACAATATTTGAGACTCCCAAAGGCGACCTGGTGGAAATCAGGGAAACCGGAAGATTAATGGGAACGATAAAGTACCTTATCGAGACCAAAGAAGATGTCGAGAAAGTGCTTTCGATTCCGTATTCCCCGTGGAGACCGGATTTAACTGAATTCTTCAGACTTAGGGATGCGTGGGGCGAAAAAGCACTGGTGGAAGTGGCTTTCATGTCCTCGACCTCCGCCCTGGGCCGGATCAACCAGGAAACATGTGCTCTCTGGACAATCACCGAACGGGACACCATCAGGGAACTGGTAAATGTCGCCCATCGGCGCATTGTGGATGGGATAGATTATCTCCTGGAAAATGACGTTGGTCCGGTCTATTACATCAACGGCCCGGAGCGGATGTTGCCGCCTCTGATGTCGCCGAAAGACTTCGATGAGTTTGTAGTCCCTCACGTTACCGAACTCATCGAAAGAATTCACCGCAAAGGCTGCCTGGTCCATCTTCATTCTCATGGAAAGGTGAATAATTTCCTGGAAAAGTTCGCTGATATGGGCGCAGACGCACTCAACCCTTTAGAGCCGCCGCCGCTCGGAGACGTGATATTGTCGGAAGCAAAGAAACGAGTAGGACACAGAATGTGTCTGGTAGGCAATATCCAGTATGACGAACTTCGCAGTTATTCAACCGAAGAGGTCAGGCAACGCGTAAAAGGATGTATTCGGGATGCCGCTGAAGGAGGGGGGTTTATGTTGATGCCGTGCGCATGCTTTTATGAATCGCCGATACCAAAAAAGATATCAGACAACTGGATCGAGATGATTAAGGCGTGCAGAGAATATGGCGCCTATCCTGTTCGAGTTTGATAACGAAAAGATATAGTTGAAAAAGGCGGTAATCCCTCCTGTCCCACGACTGCCGCATGGGAGTCGGTGGAAATTTTTTCCCGAAGGTATTGACGCATCGCCCCCGGGTGGGTAGATAACCGCCGGGAATCAGACGGGGTGGTTGACCCCACCGTCTCGTTTCGGCAGATAAGGAGTTTTTCCATGCAGCCGTTGATGATGGTTCATTCGGATCCCGGCTCGGTCGGGCCTCTGGCATCTCCGGAGGGCATCGTGTTACGGACATTTCACGACGGCGATGAACAGTCCTGGGCCGACATCGTCAATACCACCGACCTTGGCGGTAACTACGACGTTACCAAGGTTCGCGAATACTTCGCCAGCCGGCCCCGGTTCGACCCGGAAGGGGTTTTCCTGGTCTTCGACGCCGGGACGAATCAGCCGCTGGCGACGGTCTCTGCGTCATGGTTGGCGACGTTTGGGCGTCCCCGCCCGTTGGTGGACATGCTCGCCGCCAGGCCTGAAGCCAAAGGCAGGGGGTTGGGCAGACTCCTCTGCCAGGCGGTTCTGAATTACTTCGTCCGGCGGGGCGAGCATGAGGTCGTCTTGAAAACCGACGATCATCGCATCCCGGCCATCGTGCTCTATCTGCAACTGGGCTTCGGTCCGATACGGTTCGTCCGGGGCGAGGACCACGCCGGGCGATGGGAGGCGGTCTTCAAGGAACTTTCCGGCAAATGCGGGCCGCTGGAGTTTTCCGGGCGGGGCGGACCGGTGAAAGTCGGCGTGCTGGGGCTGCGGCGGGGGGCGGGGATCGCCGTCCACGCCGATACCAATCCCGCCGGGACGGTGGTGGTCGGCTGCGACGCCGCCGAGGATGTCCGCCGGTCGTTCACCGGGAAATTCGTCGATGCAAAGGTCGAGAGCCGTTACGAGGCCCTGCTGGACTCCGACGCCGACGCCATCATTGTCGCCAGCGACTGCCCCAACCACGCCGGCGATGCGATTGCAGCGATGCGCGCCGGCAAGGACGTTCTCAGCGAGGTAACGGCCTTTCATACTCCCGCCGAGGGTGTCGCCCTGGTCGAGACCGTCGAGCAGACTCACCGGGCCTACATGATGGCCGAGAACTCAATGTACAACAACCGGATGATGGAACTGGCCCACCTGGCCTTCACCGGCGTGCTCGGTGAGATGCAGTATGCCGAGGGTGACTACATCCACGACGTGCGGGATCTTCTGCTGCGAGACGGAAAGCGGTACTGGCGCAGTTGGTTTCCGCCGATTATGTATTGCACGCACCAGTTGGGTCCGATTCTCCGGGCCTGCGGCTGCCGTCCCAGTCTCGTCGTAGGCATGCACACCGGGAGCAAGATTGAAGGCACGCAGGGCGGCATGGACGCCGGGGCGATGCTGATCCAGTGCTCCGGCGGAGGTGTG
>DAOVLS010000337.1 GCA_030631125.1 Planctomycetales bacterium | reverse complement strand
TGGATAAGGTGGGACTCCGCTATGCTCCGTCCCAGCCTACATTTTTCCGAGGCGATTGCAGCAGGCGGTGGAGAAGGTATAATTGCATTGGCCATGAAACGAATCGCATTCATAGCAGTTTTGGTGTTCTTTGTCGCCGGCTGCGACTGGTTCGGACGAAAGAACCGCGTCATCCAGCCTGACGAAGAGTATCCGACCTCTGCGCCGGCCACCATGCCGGCGCAGGCTGGTGGCACAGGTTTTCAACCTGTGCCCAAGCCCGGGGACCGCACAGATTCCAAACCTGTGCCACCTGAACGGACGACCCGCCCATCGGTGGACTATCGTGTTGTCGGCAAGCCCGAAGTCGTCGCCGCAGCGGCTCTCCAGGTCAACGATAAGTTCATCACGCTGACCGAAGCGCTTGGCCCGATTCGGTCCAAACTCATCGAAGCCGCCGCGGCTCGACTGAGCTCGCCGAAGTCCGGCACGAACGAGAAAAACTTTCGTCTCAAGGCTTTGGGGCTTATCCGCGAGGAAATCCACAGGCAGGTCGAGCGTGTGCTCCTCCTGGGCGAAGCCCGGAATTATCTCACCGATGCCGAGAAAAAACAGGTAGATGAGGAGGTTGCGGATCGGCTTCGACAGGCTGTCGCCGAGTCGGGCGGAAGCAGGGCGAGATTCGACCAGCGCCTCCGCCGCGAGGGCACAGACCTGTCGGCCTGGATCAAAGGTTTGACCGAAGCGCTGCTGATTCGCTCTTACATGCAAAGCCGGCTTGGCAAGCGGATCGTCGTCGATCGTCGCATGATGTGGGATTACTACGTCGCGCACCGCCGGGAGTTCTCAAGGGCCGACAGCGTGCAGATGCAGATTATTTCCGTCTCCGGCGGCGAATTTCTTCCGAAAGACCGCAAACCAACCGAGGCGGACCGGACCGAAGCCCGCAGCAAGGCGAAAGACCGGATCGATAAGGCCGCCGCCGCGCTGGGGCGAGGGGAGAAGTTCGCCGAGGTCGCTAAAAAATTCAGTGCCGGACCGATGGCGTCGGTCGGCGGGGTCTGGCCGATGATGGAGCGGGACAGTTTTCGCGCCGAAGCCGTAGAAGAGACCGCCTTCGCCCAGGGCGCCGGCAAGACGAGCGGGGCCATCGAAACGCCCGGAGGTTTCTACATCGTCAGAACGCTTGACATCAGGGGCGGCGAGAAATTCCCGTTCGAGAAGGTCCAGGAGGCGATTGCCAATAAACTCCGCCAGCAGCAGTTCGGCAAACTCGCCCGCGAGTATCGAGCAAAACTGTACAGCAAGGCGGTAATCATCGCCGCCGACCGCTTCGAACGCATCGCCGTAGATGCGGCAGTGCGGAAGTATTACAAAAGGCCATAGGTCATAGGTCGTAGGTCGTAGGTCGTAGAGACATCGCCCGAAAATCATTATCTGATCAACCAGTCAACCGATTAACCAGTCAACCATCTTTCCGGATTATATCCAAGCCTTGGCGTTCGGAACCGGCTCCGTCCCATCGGTGTGATTTGATGGACTCTGTGATGGCCGCGGCGCAGCGGATGGCGGCGAGTCCCGCTTCGGCGGGGACGACCGGCTCGGCGCCCTCGGCGACGCAGCGGTAAAAGGCTTCCGCCTGTTTGCGGAGCGGCTCGACGTCGTCGGCGACCTTCAACTGCTCGACCTTGATGAGTTTGGTGTAATCGACCTTACCGGCCAATTCGCTCATGTTCTTGACATCCATCTGACGGGCCATCTGGATCATGTCCAGGTTTTCGCTCTTCTTGACGACGATGCCGACTTTCCTGCCGTAATCGACCGAGAGGTACGCCTGCTCGGAGAAGATTCGCATCTTCCGCTCGCTCTTGATGGCGAGGCGCGATGCGGTCAGATTGGCGACGCATCCGTTCGAGAAGGTCAGCCGGGCGTTGGCGATGTCTTCGGCCGCGCCGAGGACGTTGACGCCGACGGCTTCGACCTGTTCCGGTTCGTCGCCGGCCAGCATCAGCACCAGGTCGATATCGTGGATCATCATATCGAGCACCACGCCGATGTCGGCCGAGCGGAATGTGAACGGGCTGATGCGGTGTGCCTCGATGAATTTCGGCGTGATGTCGAAGCGGCGAATGGCCTCGACTGCGGGGTTGAAGCGTTCGGTATGCCCGACCTGGACGCTTGAGCCGGTCTTGCGGGCCAGGGTGATGAGTTCCTCTGCTGCGGCGACGCTGTCGGCGATGGGTTTTTCAATCAGAACCGCCTTTCCGGCGGCTATGAACGGGCGGGCCGCTTCGGCATGGGCGCTGGTGGGTGTGGCGATGACGGCGGCATCGACTATTTCGACGGCGTCGTCGGCGCTTACTGTCGGGACGCCGTATTTTTTTGCAGCGGCGTCGGCGGCGGTGGCGTCCGTATCGACTACGCAGGCAAGTTCAGCCTCCGACATTTCCGAAATGACCCGGCAATGCAGGCTGCCCATGCGACCGAGACCGATTACTCCGATGCGAATGCTCATTTATCTTCGGCTCCATTGAAAAACTCCTGTGCTTCCGGGGGCGTTTTTCCGCGGTATCTTTCGCGGTACCGGCCTGAACGCTCTGTGATGCTTTGCAGGCAGGACTCACAGAGGACTCTGACCGGCTCGACCAGGTCGGCTTGGGTCAGCATCCGCCTGACCTTGACGATGCGTCCCTGTTTGTCCTCGAAGAGATATTTGAAGGCCTCTCGCACGGCATCGGCTTCTGATTGTGAGAGTCCTGCGTCCTGTAGTCCCTGTTCGTGAAGTCCCCTGACGGCCGGCGGCGACGTGTAATAACCCGTCGAAGTGAAGAAGGTGAACGGCGGGACGTCGCGTGTTACCGGCGTGCGCGGGCCGACCCGGCTGAAGCGCCCTATGGTCGTGAAGTGGTGCACTCCGACCATTTCCTCGATTACCGCTCCGGTCTCGACGCGGATGTGCCCTGCCAGCAGGACGGCCGGTCCTATGTACGTGCGGTCGTCGATGTAACAATCGTGTGCGACGTGCGCGCCGGCTTCCAGGACGTTGTCGCTACCGATGCGGGTAAGGCTGCCACCGACTTCGGTACCGACGTGCGCGGTAACATTCGGCCCGAAGTGGTTGCGGTCGCCGATGAGAAGGTACGTCGGCTTACCGTGGTACTTCAAGTCCTGAGGCACGACCCCCAGCACGCACCCGTCCTGGATGACGTTGTCGCCGCCGATGGTCGTCCTGCCGGCGACCGTAACACGGCATCCGAGCACCGTTCCGGATTCGATGGTCACATCAGGCCCTATGACGCAGCAAGGACCGATGCGAACGTCCGGGGCGATTTTCGCCTCGTCGGCAATCTCCGATATGACGGTCAGTTCCAATTTTCAATTTCCAATTTTCAATTTCCAATTGAAAGAACGTTTGGCAGGCCCATAGACCAATCGGAAAACTCATTCGTTCGGCTGGAGTCGTCGCCCGGATGGGCTGGCGGCGCTTTTGCGTAGTGAGGCGACCAGTTCACGCACGTGCTCGTTGTCGAAGTCCTGCTCGGCGAGGCGAAGTTGCTCGCCGTCCGGGAACGCCGACTCGCCGTTGAAGATCATACGGAAGACCTTCTTGAGAATATCTATGGTTTCCGGGTCGAATCCGCACCGGCGGAGGTTTTCCTTGTTGATGTTTCGGACGCGGAAAGGGAAGCCCTGAACGGTTGCGTAAGGCGGGGCGTCGCGGTCGATACCGGAGTAACCGGTGGTGAAGGTGTATGCCCCGACAGTGGCGTATGGCGATATGCTGGTGAAACCGCTGGT
>DAOVLS010000094.1 GCA_030631125.1 Planctomycetales bacterium | reverse complement strand
GCGAACTCGGTCACGACGACGTTCCGGTCATCTCGCCGACCTCGAAGAACAGTTACGACGACTTCACCGCCCACGCGCCTGACTTCATGAAGCGTGCATGGTGGGGGATGGTCTCTGCCGACATTCTGGTCAAGATGCTGCTGAAGACCCGCCCGTACGAAAAGACCGCCGGCGACGCCGACGAGGCTTTTGAGACCTGGCTGGACAAATTCGACGAGGTGGTTTCGGACCCGTCCCTGACCGGCCGGCAGCGCTTCGGCGCAATCACGAGGACGCTTGTCGATATGCGCGACGCATTCCGCGCGATTCCGGCGAACTATACGAAGGACCGCCCGCTGATCGGCGTGGTCGGCGAGATATTCTGCCGGATGAACACCTTCAGCAATCGCGACGCGCTTCGACGGATCGAGGCGCACGGAGGAGAGGCCTGGCTGAGCGACGTAGGCGAATGGGTCTGGTACACAAACTGGTCCCAGAAAACACTCCTGAAGCGCGACGGAAAGACATTCAGCGGCAAAATGCTGGCCGCCGTTATAAAGAACCACTTCCAGCACGGGTACGAAAAGAAACTCTACGCGCCGTTCGCCGAAGACTTCATCGGTTACGAGGAGCCGCACGACGTCTATGAAGAGGTTCTCAAGCCCGGCTGGCCTTACCTGCCCGCCGACGGCGCGCTGGGCGAGATGGTCCTGTCGATCGGAAAAAGCATATACCTGCAAAAAAAGGGCGCCGACGGTATCATCGACATCAGCCCATTCTCGTGCATGAACGGGATCATCTCCGAGGCGGTCTATCACGCTCTTTCGCGCGACCACGACGGGATTCCCATCAGGAACTTTTACTTCGATGCGACCAGTTCCAACATGGATCGCGACCTTGACATATTCATGGAATTGGCACTTTCGTATAACCGGCGGAAGAAACGCCCCCGCCGCTACCCGCCGTGGTTTAAATAGATGACGCAGATTGCGCCGGACCAATGTGAATCCACCGATACGGTGGGCGATAAGTTCGCACAATTCCGCCGGTCGATCGGGCGGCTTGAGGATGCTTACTGCTCGCTGCCTGTGGCGACCCGCGCGACCTGCCCGCTCTGCCGGGAAGTGGTCCCGGCCGAATTCGACCGGAAAGGCGAACAAATCGTCCTGGCATACAACTGCCCCGACTGCGGTGAGAATACCGAAGTCCACGCCGATACGATCTGGTCCGCCCCCAGCCCCAAACGCACGCTTTCCGGCTCGCCCATCCAGCCGGTGCTTCGCCGCCTGCCACGAACCGTCGAAACGCTCTGCCCCCAATGCTGCGCGGTGATACTCGGACGATATTTCGTCGAGGCGGGGGCGGTCTATATCGAAAAAACCTGCCCGGAGCACGGGTATTTCCGCGATTGCATCAGCAGCGACGCGCTGCTTTACTCCAAGGCTGCCTGGTGGACGTTCGAGGACGCTCCCGGTCAGCGGCATCCCGCTCGCAAGGCAGGACGATGCCCATCCGACTGCGGCCTGTGCGGGCAGCACACCTCAGCCTCATGCCTGGCGCAGATCGACCTGACCAACTGCTGCAACATGCGCTGCCCGATATGCTTCGCCAATTCCGGCGTGAACGGCTATGTCTATGAGCCGACCTTCGAGCAGGTTATCGAGCAGTTGCGGGCATTGCGCGGAATGGACCCGACACCGGCGACAGCCGTCCAGTTCACCGGCGGCGAGCCGACGATCCACCCCGATTTCCTGCGTATCGTCTCGGCGGCGGACAAGATGGGCTTTTCGCACATCCAGGTCGCCACCAACGGGATCAAGTTTGCCGACGCCGAATTCACCCGCGCCGCAGCCGACGCCGGCGTCCACGTGCTCTACCTCCAGTTCGACGGGGTCGGCGAAGAGCCACACCGCCAGACGCGAAACTACCCCGGAATCTGGGAAAAGAAACTTACCTGCATCGAGAACTGCCGAAAGATCGGGCTTAAGGTCTGCCTCGTGCCGACTATCCTCAAAGGCGTCAACGACGAGCAGGTGGGCGAGATTTTCCGCTTCGCCGTCGCCAACATAGATGTTGTCAGCGGTATCAGTTATCAGCCTGTGAGTTTTTCGGGCAGGGCGGACCCGGCCGAAGTGGCCGCTCGGCGCTATACGCTCGGCGACCTGGCGCACGACATTGCCGATGCGGCCGGGGCAGATCCGCTGCGGGATATGTACCCGCTTTCGATAGTCGCGCCGCTGGGGCAGTTCCTTCAGGCGATAACGGGTCAATCCAAGATTCGCCCCTCCTGCCACCCGGACTGCGCCTTCGGGACGTATCTTATGATCTCCCCGGACGGGCAGGTATTCCCTTTCCCGCAGGTCGTCGATGTGGAGGGAATGTTCTGCGACATGAACCGTCTCGCCCGGAGAATCGAAAAGAAAGGCGGTAAAATGTCCTGGCTGGACAAACTGGCTGTTTTTCGCATGTTCAAGCGGCATTTTCGCCCTGACGCCGCCCCGCCGGGGCTTGACGTGAAAAAGTTCGTCCGAAGCCTCCATGGCCTGGTCGATAAGCGCGTGGGACGAGGCGAAGGCGAGAAGCATACTTACAAGACATTGCTTTGCGCGGGGATGCACTTCCAGGACCGATATAATTACGACGTGCAACGGGTTCGGCGGTGTGTCATACTATACTCCACGCCGGAAGGGCTTTTCCCGTTCTGTGCGTATAACTGCGGTCCTGAGTACAGGGCATTCGTTGAGAAGAAGCATTCTAAGCAGGCACAAAACACCTGAAATGGAGAACCAGTAATGAAAAGAATTGCGATTGCGTTTTTGATTATCGGTGTGGTATCGGCGGCGGGTTGCCGGGAGCCCGACGAAATCCTCTGGCGCGGGCAGGCCGACGACGGTCTTGTCGTAACCGCCGGCGTGCCCCAGCGCAATTACATTCGTGGTCAGACAGTTACTGTCGATGTTGCCGTTCGCAACACCAGCGGCAGGGACATGGCCATTCAGGCCGACAGCGGCGCGCTGGTCTATGCGACATTGTGGCGCAAAACCACAATTGGATGGGAGCAGGTCAAGCGATATCCACAAACGGCGGTGATGGTCGCTGCCCCGTGGAAACTGGGTGGCGGCAAGACATACAAGTGCACGTTGAACCTGCCGGTCGAGCCGGACTGGCCTACGGGCGAACCGCTCAAACTGACCGTCGAACTTAACGGGCGAAACGACCTCGCCCCGGGCGGGCTGATACAGGTCTTCGCCACACAGGCCGATTACGACAAGGCACTGAAAGACTGACGGAATATCTTTTGACGGGTGGCGCCTTCAAGCGCAGCAAAGCGGAGCTTGCGGGTGCATCGCCGGCGGGTCGCTTACGATGCGAGCACCCACAAGCTTCGCTGCACTTCCCGCCTTCGCCAAGGCTATGGCGTGGCAGGCGTTCCGCTGCGCTTGAAGGTGCCACCCATTGGCGAAAAATAAATGGACACCCCATCGCGCACACCGAAGCCGGCGGACCTTGACTTTCATCATCCGCTGGAGGACTACCTTGGCGCCAGGCCGTTCCGCTGGTTGCTGCGCCGATTGAGCCGACCCGGCAGGGGCGGAACCGCGCTGGAGCGGATTATCACCAGTTATCGCAATCCCGACGCGCCGTTCGCCCGGCGGCTGAAATACTGGCCCATCCACCTGTTCATCGACCGGATGCGCGGGAACGTTCCGGCCGAGACCTTCCGCGAGCGCCTCGCCGAGCACGCTCCGACCATTCGCGGGCTGGTAATCGTCGCACGCAGCATCGCCGAGTTCGGCCTGACAACACCGCAGAAATTCTCCGCTCCGCTGTTCGCCGTCTGGAACCTGACCAACCGATGCAACCTCCAGTGCAAACACTGCTACCAGAACAGCGACAAGAACGCGTTGTCCGACGAACTGACACTTGATGAAAAACTCGTCGTGGTGGACCAGATGGGTTCGGCGTATATGCCGATGCTGGCGCTGTCGGGCGGCGAGCCGACGATGAGCAGCGACCTGCTACCGGTCCTGAGGCGGGCTCAGCACTACAAGATGCACACGACCATCGCCACCAACGGAACGACGATGACCGAAAAACTCGCCGGCGAACTTCTCGAAGCCGGTCTGAGGTACGTGGAAATCTCGCTGGACTCGACGGACCCCGCCCGCCACGACGCCTTCCGCGGCGTGGGCGGAATGTGGGAAAAGGCCGTCCGAGGCGCGAAAATCGTCGCAGCCACCGAGGGACTGCGCCTGGGAATAGCGATGTGCGTCCATCGCGGAAACTACCACGAGGTCCGCGACATGATCGAGTTCGCCATATCCATCGGGGCCGGGTGCTTCGCGCACTTCAACTTCATCCCCGTCGGGCGCGGGCTGAAAATGGTCGCCGGCGACATCACGCCCGCCCAGCGGGAGGAACTGCTGGGGCTGCTGAACGAGTACATGCAGTCGGGTCGGATCGGTGTTCTATCGACGGCCCCGCAACTCGGGCGCGTCTGCCTGATGGGTTCGCCGATTGACACCGGAAAGACCGCATGTTCGCACGCCGGCAGCGGCAGCGGAACAAAGGCGCGAGTCGTGGCGAAATACCTCGGCGGATGCGGGGCGGGACGGACCTACATCTGCATCGAGCCGAACGGCGACGTTACGCCGTGCGTCTATCTGCCGCACCGCGTCATGGGCAACCTGCGGGACATTGCCTACCGGCAGGCAGGCGCCGGCATTGCCGATATTTTCCGCAATGGCTACTACGACCTGCTCAACGACCGCACCGACCGCATCCATCACTGCCGGACATGCGACTTCGCCGACTTCTGCGGCGGTTGCCGGGCGAGGTCCGACGCGTACTTCGGACGACTCGACGCCGGCGACCCCGGATGCGTCCTCAATCAGGAATACTGGGACGAACTGGTCGCATCAGGCGTGATCGCACGGGACGATTCGACCGACCCGAACGAGATCGAACTGACGCCGACACGCCACGGGTTGGCGTAGATTGTCAGATTTGCGTCTGTTTGTTCACGCGCGCGGGAAAAAATCTGAATCTTGCGAAGCGGCAAGCCGTACGGCTTGCCGTTCGGCGCTGTTTGATTAGACAACATGCTGCTTTTTCATAATTCGCTCATACAGCGATTCGATCTTCTCTACCATAATTCGGTGGTCGAATTTCTCCGCTGCGCGGCGGCGTCCTTCTTCGCCGAGGCGGGTGCGGGTCTCGGCGGAGGCGGCGAGTGTTTCTATCGCGGTTTTCAGGCCTGCTGTGTCGCCCGGCTCCAGCAGTACGCCGGTGTCGGAATCGACGACTTCGCGGGCGCCGTCGATGTCGAAACTGACCACCGGCTTACCCGCCAGCATCGCCTGCGGCAGCGCTCTGGCCAGGCCCTCACGCAGTGAGCAGTGCACGACAATGTCGGCTGCGTGCATGACGGTCGGCATAAGTTCGGGCAGTAAGAGACCCGTCAGGTGGACCCTTCCGGTCAGGCTGGCCGATGCTCGTATCGCCCGCTCGATAGCGCCGCGCCGGCGCCCGTTGCCGACGAAGCAGAAATGTATCCGCCGGTCGGTGGTACGCTCCGCTGCGGCGAGGATGAATTCGTGCCCCTTCAACTCGGCCAGGCGTGACACTTGCGTCACGAGTACGTCGCCGTTTGTCAGTCCCAGGCTCCGACGGAAGTCGTCGGTATCGTCGCAGGCGTTGACAAACGCCGAAACCTCCATGCCGCTGTAGATCGTGGTGTACTGTTCGGGTTGACCCACTCCGGCGGCAATCGCCTGGGCGGTCATCGCGTCGGCGACGGAGATAATCGCGTCGGTCCGCCCGGCTGCCCGCTTCTCCAGTGCGATATAGAGGCGGTTAGCCAACCGATTACCGTAAGGATGGAAGGGCAATCCGTGAATCGTGTGGATAATCTTCGGCGAGTCCGATTCTCCGCGCACTTTCTCCGCCGCTCGCCGGGCTAGTATGCCGGCTTTGGATGAATGCGTGTGAACGATGTCAGGTTTCAAATTGTCCAGCCGCCTCACCAGTGCGCGATACGCGATTGCATCAAGAACCGGATTAATCGCTCGCCGGAGGGAGTTCAGGACGATTACTTTGTAATTTCCCGCCTGCGCGCGGGTGAGCAGTTCGCCTTCAGGCCCCAGCGCCGGACCGGTAATCAATGTTACCTCATGCCCGCGAGCGGACAGACCTTCACAGGTCAGGATCGTGTTCTCCTGCGCCCCGCCGAGGATTAATCGGGTTATGATGTGAACGATTTTCATTGATTTGTAATCGGTAATCAGTAATTCGTAATTGGTAATCGAGCGTCGGTTTTTTTACCAATTACCAATTACTGCATAATCCTAATCTGTTTCTTCTTCCAACTCACCGTCCGGTTCGAGTTTGTCGTTTTCGCCGCGTGCGAGTAGTTGGATTTTCTTTTCTGCGGCGTCGAGTATCGTCCGGCATTGCTTGATGAGCTTGACGCCCTGTTCATACTCGGTGATGGATTCAGCAAGCCCGATTTGCCCGGACTCGATCCGCTCGACAATCCCTTCGAGCGTTTCCATCGCCTGCTCGAATGTCTGTTTTTCCTTTGCCATTATTATTGCTCCATTTGTTCAAAAAGGTTCGGTGTATTTCGGTGTTCGGCGTTTCGTTTTTTAGAGAGAGGTTTTTCTCCGGCGACGCGAGAGGTGATTTTCCCGTCGGAAAGTTCGGTCTCCAGGCGCTCGCCGGGCGAAATCTCACTGACGCTGCGGAGGATTTGCTTTCCTTTAATTCGCGTAACGGAGTATCCGCGTTTGATGACGGCTTTGTAACTCATCGCCTCCAGTTGTCGAGCCAGTCCGGTCAGTCGCTGCCTGGACAATTTGAGGCGATGACGTGGGTGCACGGCGGCAAGTCGATTTTCCACTCTTGCCAGTGTGTCGGAGGCCTGTTTTGCGCAGGTTCCCAGCGCCCACGCCAGGTCGCGCCGGACCTTGGCGAAGCGTCGCTCGCTGGTGGTTCGTTGGTCCTGGAGTCCTTGGCGCATCCGGCTGGTCATCTCGTCGAGCATTTGCCGGCCTGCCCGGATGCGCCCAGCCGGGTCGCGGAAGACAACGCTCCGCTGCACCGATGCCAGCGAATTTCGGGCGTTTTGGAGCATATCGCGGACCTTTCGCGCGAGCCTGCCGGCGAGCGTGTCGCAGTGCCGGCGAATTTCGACGCCGTCGGGGGTCGCCAGTTCCGCCGCCGCCGTCGGCGTCGCTGCCCGCACGTCGGCGACGAAATCGGCGATGGTAAAGTCCACCTCGTGCCCGACGCCGGAAATAATCGGCGTTTTCGCGGCGCATATTGCCCGCGCTACGATTTCCTCGTTGAACGCCCAGAGGTCTTCGAGGCTTCCGCCGCCGCGGGCGACGATTATCGTGTCGATTTGGAATTTTTCAGCGGATGCGTCCATCAGGCGGACGGCCTCGGCGATTTCACCGGCGGCTTCGTCGCCCTGGACTCGAACCGGTACGAGGAACACTTTCGCCGCAGGCCAGCGGCGGGAAAGCGTTCGGGCGATGTCGCGGACAGCCGCCCCGGTCGGCGAGGTAATCACACCGACCGCACGCGGGAAACGCACCAGCGGCTTCTTGCCGGCAGGGTCGAACAACCCCTCGGCATCGAGGCGTTCCTTCAGTTGCCGGAACGCCAGTTCCAGCGCGCCGACCCCCTGCGGCGCGAGGCGCTCGACGTAGAATTGCAGTCGGCCCTGGCGTTCATAGACATCGACCCTGCCTCCGGCGACGACCTGAAGCCCGTCTTCACTGTCGAAGCGGACGGACGCCGCAGCCGACCGAAACATCACCGCATCAATCGCAGCGCCGGTGTCCTTGAGCGAAAAATACAAATGCCCCGACGAATGTCGCTTGAAATTGCTGATCTGACCGACCACCGAGACGCGTTTCGGAAACGCGTCCAGCAAGGCTTCTTTTATCCGCGACACCAGGTCCGAGACAGTCAGTGGAGCGGATTTTTTCGCACCGGCGTCAAATGGTAATTGCGAATTTGTCATAT
>DAOVLS010000376.1 GCA_030631125.1 Planctomycetales bacterium | reverse complement strand
GATGGCGTTCGTGGATATATTGGCGGAATCGTTGTCCTGGTCAAAAAAAAGTGCGAAGCCGCAAGCGGTAAAGAAGACGGCGAAACCCTGTCCCGATGGAGCGCTGGCGGTTCAAGAGGCGAAGGCGGTGGCGGAGGGCATTGACGCGACGAGCGGGTCGGGCAATCAACTGGAGCGGGACTGGATACCGATTCTGGGTCGGTCGGCGGCGGGTGTTCCACAGTTCTGGGAGAATTCAGACGACGCTGACGGCGTAACGGTTCTTTCCGAGTTGGTGGAACGCTTTACCGGACGCTCCGACGGTCGGGTTATCGTCGCCGTGGCGACTGACGAAAGCGGCAAAGGCGACCAGTCCGCCCAGATAATCACCATGACCGATCCGGTCGATGACGCCCCGGCCGAATTCGTCGTTGCCGGTTCGATCAAGCACAAACACCCGGACGCCTTCGCTGTTCGCATTGACGGCGATTCAATGTCGCCGGCCATTCGCCACGGGGACGTGGTGATATGTTCAGCCTCGGATTCCGCGTCGGACGGGTCGGCGGCGGTGGTTCAACTTTCCGGACAGATTGGCGTTACCTGCAAGGTCTTCCGTCGCGCCGGCGATACGGTCCACCTCATACCTATTAACGAGCAGTACGCCCCGCAGTCCTTTCCCACCGGCGACGTTGTCTGGGCCAGGAAAGTGTTGGCGCGTGTCAGACCAGAGCAATAGGGCGGATTTCAGGAAGAAAACCTCCGAGGACAAAACGTAATAATGACTCGACGTGAAAGACTGATGGCCACCTTGCGTGGCGAGCTGGTGGATCGGCCCGCTGTGAATTTCTACGAAATTGGCGGGTTCGACGTGGATCCGACTGATCCTGATGAATTCAACATTTATAACTCACCGGACTGGCGACCGCTGCTGCAACTGGCTGAGGAGCAGACCGATCTTATTCGCATGCGCAGTGCGACAATGAAGCCGGCGCCGGGCAACTGCCGGGACGAGTTCTTCACTACTGAGCGGTATGAGAAGGACGGCTCGCGCTTCGCGCGGATTACACTTCGCGTCGGCGGCAGAGAGATGACCAGCCTGTCCCGCCGGTCTCCCGATACGGACACCGACTGGACGCTGGAGCATCTGCTCAAGGACGCCGACGACGCCAAGGCCTATCTGGAACTTCCGGACGAGGTCTTCGCCTACGAGCCGGACGTAGCCGACATGGCGGCGGAGGATGAGGGGCTTGGCGACCGAGGAATCGTTATGGTCGATACGGGCGATCCGCTTTGTGCGGCTGCGGAATTGTTTCCGATGAGTGATTACACAATCTTCGCACTGACCGAGCAGGAATTGTTTCACCGTCTCCTGGAGAAACACGCCGGGTACATCTACGAATTAACGGAAAAGGTCGCCAAAGCGTTCCCCGACCATCTCTGGCGGATTTACGGGCCTGAGTACGCCACAGAACCGTACCTCCCCCCGCGACTGTTCGAGCAGTATGTTGTGAAATACACAAAACCGATGGTGGAAATCATCCAGAAATACGGCGGCTTCGCCCGTATTCACAGCCACGGGCGGCTGCGCGCGGTGTTGCCGATGATTGCGGAGATGGGCGCCGCAGCCCTTGATCCTATCGAACCGCCGACGCAGGGGGATGTCGAACTTGTCGATGTCCGGCGCGAATACGGGAAGGATATGGTTCTGTTCGGTAACATCGAGATCAGCGACATAGAGAACCTTGCCCCTGCCGATTTCGAGAAGGTCGTCGCCGGGTCCCTGCGCGAGGGAACCGACGGGCAGGGACGCGGCTTTGTCCTGATGCCGTCGGCATGCCCCATCGGGCGAAAAATCACTGCTAAAACCATGGCGAATTACGAAACGATGGTCCGCCTGGCGACGGGCTTCAACGCATGATACTCAAAAAGCCTCGAAGAATGTTACCGGCGCGATGTCGGACATTGTTCGCAGACCTGGCTGGGCGGTAACGATTGATTTAATCGCATTGACGGTAATCGCGCAGGTGGCTACGTCGCCGTTGACCCCGCCGCCGATGACGGACTTAATCGGCGGGTCGCCGGTGATTTCTACCGTATCGGCAGGGTCGGCCTGTCCGACGGCAGCGACGAATTCCAGCGTGATTAATACGGCGCCACCGACGTATCCCTTACCGATTTGCCGAACGCCGGCAGCCATACCGGGCTTTATCGGGACGTAACCCGTCGTGATTTCACGCTCGGCTACCACCGGCGTGAGAATGTCCTCGGTTCTATCGAGTTTCCAGCCCATACGGGCGGCGATCATCTGCATCGATTCGGTCAGACCGACGTGGCGGAGCGTGCCGGTTTGCTTCTTCGCTTCAAACTCCTCCAGCGTCAGGCCAGCGCCGATCTTCTGCTGAAACGGAATCCGGCGGACGGAGGCGTCCTGGATTCGGGAGACTTTTATACTCTCGACCTTCCGGCAGACCGCTGTCATCGCCAGCGGCAGGAAGTCCATCAGGAAACCGGGATTGACGCCTGTGCCGAGGACGGCGACGCCGGCTTGCCGGGCGGTTTTGTCGAGTTGCTTCGACAACCCCGGCTGGGTGTCCCACGGATACGACAATTCCTCACAGGTCGATACGACGTGCAGGCCGTGAGAGATTATCTCCTCGATTTGCGAGACGACCTTTTCCATGCTGGACGTGGTGCACAGGACAGCCACGTCGGGTTTGGAGGTCTTCATCGCGTCGGCCAGATTGGGCGAGACGATAATGCCGAGCGGTTTATCCAGGCCGCAGACTTCGCCGAGGTCTTTCCCGCTTTTATCGGGTGCCGGATCGACAGCAGCGACGACCTCCATCCCCTCGCGCTCGAGCAGATAATTTACGACCTTTTGGCCAATCGGCCCGACGCCAATCTGGATAATTTTCAGTGTGCTCATGTAATCGGTTCCTTTTTTTTCGGTAGGCTGGGCCGAGCGGAGCGAAGCCCACCTTTTCTACTTTTTTTGGTTCCTATTGTGTCAAGGCGGGTAGTAGTACAGGTTCATTTGGGGTAGTGCAACTATTTTCGTAGCAGGTGTCATACCAAAGTAGAAATGTCCGGTCCTAACAAAGTAGAAATGTCCGCTTTCCTGACAATAAGAAGGAGAGCGGATGAACAAGGATCGGATCGAAATGAGTCAACAGGAAAGGGAT
>DAOVLS010000137.1 GCA_030631125.1 Planctomycetales bacterium | reverse complement strand
TGGACGCCCGAAACGCCCGTCGTCGAGCAGGCTGACAATGAGTTCCGAGAGCGGTTGCACTGCGAAATGATGTTCCGCATGAAGAATTGGCAAAGTGTGTTCGCCGACGCCGACCCTGCCGCCATCCGCGCCGACACCGGCTTCGAGGCTTTCAGGGGCTTTTACATCACCGGCCCGCTCGCCGGCAGACCCGTCGCACCGACCGTTACCGGCAATTCCCCCCTGCCTGAAGCAGCGTTCGGCGAATAGTGGAGAGGAATTTCATGTCTGAGAAAGCAGCGTTGACAATTTCGGATATCGCCGCAGCCTTTCGAAAGGCCGGCCTGGAGACGGGCGACAGCCTGGTTGTGCACAGTTCGTTCAAAAGCATCGGGTCGGTGGACGGCGGGCCGGCGACTGTGGTTCAAGCGCTGCTCGACGTAATAGGCCCGGAAGGCAATTTGATGTTTCCGACGTTCAACGGCCCTTCGACGGCAGAGCCGTGTTTCGACCCGGACAAGACGCCCGCCCGGACCGGCATTATCCCGGAGATAGGCAGAAACCGCCCCGGCGCGGTCCGCAGCCTCCACCCGACGCACTCGGTGGCGGTCATAGGTCCCGAGGCCGAGGCGCTTACCCGCGGACACCTGGACTGCCGGGCCGTCGGGACCGGAAGCCCGCTCGACCGACTCGCCAAAATGGGCGGAAAAATCCTCATGATCGGCGTCGCCAACAATTCAAACACCACCGTCCACGTAGGAGAAGAACACGCCGGAGCCGTGAAAGTCCTGCAATTTTTCAAGGTTCCCTCGATCAAGGTGTGCCTGCCTGACGGCAACATAATCAGCCACCAACTGGACACTTCACCATCGTGCAGCGTCGCTTTCGGGGCGATAGATTATCCCCTTCGGCGAAAGGACCAATTAACCGACGGCCGGCTTGGCGGGGCCAAACTCATGTTGATGCGAGGCGCCGAAGTCATCGAAACCGTTTGCGAGATGATCAAGGATAAGCCCGACGTGCTGCTTTGCACCTGGCCTGGTTGCAGGACATGCTCCAGTGCCCGGAAATCTTTGCGAATGTAATTCGTGGACTACATTCGCAGGACGAGTCGCTTCGAGTCCTTTTCCAGTACGACGTGGTGTTTTCCGATGGTAACGACACGCGCGCCGTCGATGTCGTCTCCGACAGTTACCATGTGCCCGTTGACGATGGCGTAACCTTTGCCTCCGGACGCCATGATACCGCTGAGCGTGAATTGGTCTGATGCAGGCCGGTTAACTGGATTTGGTTCATCGACGGCGGGTTTTGCTGTGGGGGCCGGTTCGCCCTTCCGAGCGGGTTTGGGTATCCGGGCGCTGCCGCCGTTGAGTACGCCGGCGAGGGTTTGTTGCAGTGCGGTAATCGGGGATTTTTGCGTCGTTTTATCCGTCTTGTCGGCCGTGGCTTTGGTTTCTCCGGCTGGTTGTGGCATCTGCGTTTCGATCGCAGCGGTAGCGTCGCCGGCCTCGGCCTCGACCGGACCCCGCTGGTCCGGCGGAAGCGTCATGTGCATTATCACCGCAACGGTTGCGATAACGCAGACGCCCAACGCGGCGGCGCCTCGTAGGCTCGTTTGATTTTTGCTCGACAGGCGGGAGATCTCTTCTTCCGAGTTGTTCCCGGACCGGTCCGGTCCGGAGGTGGCCTTGTCGGCGTAGAGGTACTTTATGCCGTGCATCGAGCGTTTGGCCGGCGGCGTTTGACCGTTCCGGCCGACGGCTTCGGCCCGCTTCAGCGCTTCATTTATCAGACTCATCAGGCTGCCTCCTTCATGTCGCCGATAGCAAGTCGGACGATTTCCTCGTCGATTTTTTCGGCGCCCTTGAGGAATCCCGCCAGGAGTGTCCTGTCGCTGATAGCGTTTATCAGCCGGGGCGTCCCGCCGGAGTAGTTGTAAATCTCGTCGATTGCCTCTTTATCGAATCGCACCTCGCCCGCGCCGCCCGCGACATCAAGCCGATGGTGGAGGTACCTGGCCGTTTCGCTCCGACTCATCGGCACCAGGTGGTATCGCACCGTTATCCGCTGCGCCAACTGCCGCAGTGCCGGACTGTTGATCTTTCGGCGCAGTTCAGGCTGACCGATCAGGACGATCTGAAGCAGTTTGCGGGAGTCCGTCTCCAGGTTGCTCAACAGGCGGACCGTCTCCAGCAGTTCTCTCGACATGTCCTGTGCCTCGTCGATGATGAGTACGGCGTCGCGCCCGGCGTCGTTGACCTTCAGCAGAAAGCGATTGAGCCGTCCGATGCACGCCAGGCGGTCGCGGCAGGAGGCATCGATACCGAATTCCGCCACGATTGACCGCAGCATCTGCGTGGCCGTCAGCATCGGGTTGAGGATCAGTGCGGTGTGGTAATCTTCGCCGAGGTAGTTGAGCAGTTTTCGGCACAGCGTGGTCTTGCCCGCGCCGACCTCGCCTGTAAGCAGCACGAACCCCTTTCGCTGGCGGATGCCGAAAAGCAGGTGATTCAAGGCTGTGCGGTGCTGGACGGTCGGATAAAGGAATTTCGGGTCAGGTGTTACGCTGAACGGAAGTTCCTTCAGTTTGTAATGATCAAGGTACATTTTCGATTCCCATAGCCCGGAAATATCGCCGCGTGTTTCGTATCGTCAAATTACCCTGTCCGCTTGACCAACAAAGTTTGCCTATTCGATACAATCGGAACCGACAGAAAAATTAGCAGGGATGCAGGGGATGCACGGGATACGGATTTAATAAAAGAAGAAAAAGTTTGTATCCCCTGCATCCCCTGTATCCCTGCTAATTCTTTGACCGGGGGAGGCTGGACTTTCTACCGGGATTCAGCGATAAAAGGGCCGGTGAAATTATGCCAAGTCGCTACGAAACCTTCGATACGTCGCGCCTGACGCTTCGCCCGCTGGCTGAGCGGGAAAGCCTGGTGGACGTTTCAGACCTCCTGAATCCAGGCCAGGCCGGCGAACCGTTCGAGCATGAGGACCTGGGCGCACTGGCTGAGCGGATTGTGAAATCTCGCAATGATGGCGGGGCGGTCGTGCTGATGATGGGCGCGCACGTCATAAAGGACGGGCTTAGCCGCTACGTCATCGACCTGATGCGGCGGGGGCTTGTCGATGTCGTTGCGACCAACGGCGCGGGTATCATTCACGATTACGAACTGGCGCGAATCGGAGCGACCAGCGAATCCGTCGCCAGGTACATCCGTACCGGACAGTTTGGCCTGTTGGCTGAGACTGGCCGACTTAACGACGTTGTCGCCTCCGCTGCGGCC
This sequence comes from Planctomycetales bacterium, assembly GCA_030631125.1. The sequence goes on along the minus strand of DAOVLS010000137.1, from coordinate 3,247 downwards.
GAGGGCCTGGGGCTTGGCGAAGCCGTCGGGCGCGAAATCGCCGAAGGCGACTATCCGCACAGCGATGTCAGCATTTTCGCCGCGGGCTACGAACTCGGCATTCCCGTTACCGTTCACGTCGGCATCGGCCATGACATAATCCACGCCCATCCCAATTTCAACGCCTCTGCCACAGGGGCCGCCAGCGGGCGGGATTTCCTCATCTTCGCACGCTGTATCGAAAATCTCGAAGGCGGCGTGCTGCTTTGCTATGGCTCTGCCGTGATGGCGCCCGAAGTGTACCTCAAGGCCCTTTCGATGGCCCGGAACGTCGCATCGTCCGAGGGGCGGCAGATTTGCCATTTCGCCACGGCAGTGTTCGACCTGATGGCCTTGCCTGATGATTTAACCACCACTCCGCCGGACACCGAGCCGGCCTACTATTACAGGCCTTTCAAGACGATTCTTGTCCGCACGGTCGCCGACGGGGGTGAGAGTTTCTACATCCAGGGCCGGCACCGCGCAACAATGCCCGCCCTGCACAAACAAATCCTCGCCCGCCTATAACGGGGTGGCGCCGCCCGCCGATGAGATGGTGTTAGCGAATTTATTCTTTGGGCACCGGATTGTACTTTCCGCCGGTAATTTCTGAAAGTTGCTTCATGAGTTTGGCGGATTCGTCGGACACATAGTAATGAAGCGTGTGAATGGGGATTTTTATATGTTTGCTGCGACGGGTAACGGCTTTGAGAATTTCTGTGGATCCCGGAAACTCACCGTCAGTCAAAAGGAAGATGGCTTGTGAGTCGCTGCCGTTGGCGACGTCCAGTGCCGAATACGCCTTCGCAAGGGCAGGTAGAAAGGGACTCTGGCCTTCAGGAAGAACCCTTTCCCGCAAAAACATCGTTACTTTTCTCTTGTTGTCGGCAGTGGCCGGAACGAGTTTTCCGCGAAAAGGGTCCAGCGTAGATTTACCCTGAAAGCAAATAACGTTGAAATACTGCTCGCCGGAGAGGTTTTTCATAGCCGGGATGATTTGCTCGTTAATCGCATTGTCGAGAGACTCCAGCATGGACCCTGTGCAGTCCACCAGAAAGACCACGTAAATACGCGAGGTATCGGTGCCGAGGATTTTGACGGATTCAACAATGGCCTTTTTGTTACCCGCGGGCCATTTTTCGGGCGGGACCATTACCGGAGTCCTGGCCAGTATTTCTTCGGGCGAGGGAGGAATAAGCCTGTGCGCTTGCAGTTGGACGGGCAAAACATCGCTGGAAATCACGGGAGATTTTCCACGCAAAGCTGACAGAAGGCGCTCGATCCGGTGATGGGCCTTCCGGGTCTGGGTAATAATCAGTTTGCCGTCGAACGCAAAAATGCTTCCGGTTTCACCGGACATTTCGAGCCAGGACATTGGAACAACAGTGGTTCGTATAATGTCTATCAGTTCTCCGAGACGACGGTTTTGGAATCCCTCCTCGACGGCCTCGGCGAGGTCGCTGATTCGCCCGCGATAAGCTTCTGCGAGCGTTTCCAAATCGTCATCATCATCCCATGGCGAAAAGTCGCTTGATCCTGAATCTTCCGATTCTTGCACAATCCTGATGGGCTGATGAACCGCCTCGCGGAGGAGTCGGTGGAGCATTGCCTTTTCCCAGGATGCCGGTTTGGGCCTGTTGATCAGGTCGCTTACATCATAGATACGGGTAACTGTGTAACGGGACAGGTCGTCGCAGTGCGAAATGGTTATAACGCTACCATCAATGATGTAATCGAGCGGATTCACGCCGCCGACATCGTCCAGGATGACACGCAAGGCCTTGGCAAACGTTACATTAGTCAAATCGACACCGACCCACGTATCCTTATCCACGCCAACGGCCTCAAGTGCGCTCCATCTGACGTGGATGTTGACTTTGCCGGTCTCCTGGAGGGACTTGACGACAATCTCGAACGATACACCGTCGAATTGCACCTTTGGCACAATCTCGTTCATTTGCGCCCGAATGGTTGCATCGACTGGGGTATAGGTCTCATCCACAAGCCAGACTTGCCCGACGGTCGGCGGAGGCTGCTCACAGCCGGTTAACACGGCGGCACAAAGGGAAATCCCGACGATAATCAGAAGGCAACGCGTGCTCGGCATGGTTTGCTCCTTTTGATATAACCCTTATCGACTGATAGGTTTTGTAACAGGCCCTCGCTTTGGCGGGGGTTATCGAGGCCTTCCTGCCTTCACCCTTTTTTTCTCCCTCTCCCGTCCCTAAGGGACGGGAGAGGGAGAAAAAAAGGTGTTTATAAATAACCACTTCACACCCCCGCTAAAGCGGGGGCCTGTTACAAAACATCAGGACGAACGGTTACCTTTTTTATTCTATTTCTTTGTTTTGTTCGCGTGGTTCGCGGCTGACATTATCGGTTTATCCGCGTCAGCACGATTCCCGCCAGGGCGATTTTCAGGGCTGCTCCGGGCAGGAAGGGCAACAGGCCGACTTTCAGGACCGCCGACGCCGGCACAAACATCATCAGCCAAGGCACGCCGACAGCAAAGATGACGGCAGTGCCGATAATCAGCGCCGAGAGCATCGTCGTTCGGTTTCGTCCCCATCCACGCTCGAAGAGCATCCCCGTCAGCCAGGCGGAGATGACGAAACCGATAAGGTATCCGCCGGTAGGACCGGCCAGGCCGAGGGGGTTGGCGAATAACACCGGAGCGGCGGAACCGGCGGCGAGGTAGGTCAGAATACTCGCGGGACCTCTGGCCGAACCCAGCAAAGCCGCCACCAGCAGCACCGCAAACGTCTGGAGCGTTATCGGTACCGGGCCGATGTGAATCGCAGCCCGCGCCGAGGCCGCAACTGCCGCGGCTCCGAGCAAAACGAGAATGATTTCATCGGCAAGCGTTCGACGACGGGGCATCGCTGCGGATAAGGTTATCGCGTTCATTTGAGCGCCTTTCGTTTATTCGTACTTCAATCCGACTTTATCACAAAGTCCCTTCAGCGCCGAGGCCGCTTTTGCGAACAGTTCCGGTCCGGTGAATCCGCTGAACTGTCCGCCGCTTGCCATGTGCGGCTCGAGCGTCATGTACCCGTCGAAACCGCGTGCTTTGACGTCCGCGATGATTTCGGGAACCTGCCCTTCGCCCGCGCCGACCGGGACGCCGGTTTTGGCGCCGTACTTCCAGTCCTTCATGTGGAAGTAATGCGTCAGTTCAGCCAGGCCCTTCGCCCAGGCCTCGTCGTAGGGCGCGACGCCCTCGACGACG
>DAOVLS010000113.1 GCA_030631125.1 Planctomycetales bacterium | reverse complement strand
GTTTGTCGCCTTGCCGAGGAAGAATCCACCTTCAAACAGGACGGTTCCGTCATCGGCGGTTTTGATGACGACTCCCGCCCCGGCTGGGCCTGGATTACCGCGAGCCCCGCCGTCGATATTGATTACAACCGTAGGTCCTTTGTTATCCATATTTAGTAGCCGGCAGGAAATTCGCAATTCTTTCTCACGCCTTCTGCGGTGAGGTTTCTTCTTTCAGGTACAGAATTCTTCCGCAGCAGTCGCAGAAGCGGATTTCGTCTTTCGTTTGCAGCGCGTTGGCGTGCTCGGCGGCGATTGACATGTTGCACCCGCTGCAGATGTACTGATACGGAGGCTTTTTACCGATAATCTCGATCTGGGCCATTACTTCGCCGTCCCTGATAGTGGCAATACGGTCGAAGATGCTCAGCGGTCCGCCGGGAACGGCATCGGCGGCGGACTCACGCTTCGCCTGGAGATCGTCAATCATCGCCTGAAGCCTGGCGGTTTCATCAGTCGAGGTCTGCCTGACTTGTTCGAGACGCTTTTCAGCCTGGACAATCTCACCCTCGACTTCCTCGGCCTGGACGCGAACCTGATCAACCTCCTGCATCAGTTTCAGCGCCTTGTCTTCAAGTTTGGAATTATCGGCCTTGAGGGTGTTGAGTTGGGTCAGGATCGCGGCATATTCCTTGTTGGTCTTGGTGGAGTTCAAAGCCTGGCGGAGCTTGTTGACTTCTTCTTCTCTGCTCTTCAGTTCCAGTTCGACGGCGCCGGCCTCTTTCTGATGAGCGAAAACCCCATCATGAAGCGATCCCAATCGCTGTCGCAACTCGTCAACCCGCTTTTGCTGAACAGCCACAGCAGCACTGCTACTGCTGAACTGCCTGCGAACGTCAGCGAGTTGACGTTCAATTACCTGAAGGGCAAGCATCGCCTCCAGCGTCTTTCCCATATACCGCTCCTGTTCAGTTATCAATCGAATTATTTATTATGCCACAGGTCGGCCGGTAAAATCAAGTTCTCTTAAAATAATTATCTCGAACAATTGTACCTGGACCGAAATGACACTAAACTGGCGCGTTCGGCAACGAGATTATAAAGGCTGATGGATGACAAAACGAACAAAAACCCGAACCGACAGGACGGCCATGCTGGCGCTGGAAGACGGAACGGTATTTGAAGGCGTCGCCTTCGGCGCGTCCGGCGAGCGCGCCGGCGAAGTGGTCTTCAATACATCGATGACCGGCTACCAGGAGGTGTTGACCGACCCGTCGTATCGCGGGCAGATTGTGGCGATGACCTATCCGCTCATCGGCAACTACGGCGTCAACGCCGCCGACGCCGAAAGCCGAAGCCTCTGGCTGGAGGGATTCGTCGTAAAGGAACTGTCCCGAATCACCAGTAACTTCCGGGCGGAGGCAGACCTGGACACCTACCTGCATGATAACGGCGTGCTGGGAATCGAGGGCATCGACACGCGCGAACTGACCAGGCGGCTGCGAACGGCCGGGGCAATGAGAGCGGTCATCAGCACCGAAGACCTCGACGCCGATTCGCTTGTCGCCAAAGCAAAAGTGTCGCCGGGGCTTGAAGGGCGAAACCTGGCGGAGACCGTAACGTGCGAAAATATTTATCAATGGGACAATGGTGGTACGGGTGTCTCGCCTGTGCCACAGGCGCTGCGCGTGGTCGTGCTGGACTGCGGGGTCAAGTACGGAATCCTTAACCATCTCACATCGGCGGGGTGCGAGGTAACGGTAGTGCCGGCTTCGACCACCGCCGAGCAGATAGCCCAGATGAATCCTGACGGGCTGATGCTATCCAACGGGCCGGGCGACCCGGAACCGGTAACCGGCGTAATAAAAACCGTTCGCACGTTGATCGAAAATCCGCCCGGGAAAAAACCGCTGCCGATATTCGGAATATGCCTGGGCCAACAGATACTCGCATTGGCGCTCGGCGGAAAGACCTACAAGCTGAAGTTCGGACACCACGGAGCCAATCACCCGGTAAAAGACCTGCGCACCGGCAAGGTAGCCATTACCGTGCAGAATCATGGCTTCTGCGTCGATATCGATTCGCTACCGAGCGATGACGTGGAAATTACACATATTAACCTGAACGACCAAACGCTCGAAGGCCTGCGGCACAAGCATCTGCCGATATTCTCCGTGCAATATCACCCCGAAGCCCGCCCGGGCCCGCACGATGCCCAGTACCTGTTCGATAGGTTTGTGGACGAAATGAGAAAAACAAAATAAAACCACAAAGAGCACAAAGGACACAAAGAACAAAGAAATTATTTTTATTCTCTTCGTGTTCTTTGTGACCTTTGTGGTTCAATCTGTTTTTGCTCGAGAAGGTAACAACATGCGTGAAAAAGTATTGGTATTGGATTTCGGTTCGCAGACGTGCCAGTTAATCGCCCGTCGGGTGAGGGAACTGGGCGTATATTGCGAAATCGTCCCGCACAACATCTCTGCCGATAAGGTTTCGCAAACGCAACCGGCGGCGATAATCCTTTCCGGCGGGCCTGCGTCAGTCCGCGCCGACGAATCGCCGAGCATGGACGCCGACATTCTGAAAATGGACATCCCCGTGCTGGGGATATGCTACGGGATGCAACTGATGGGGCAACTGCTCGGCGGCGTGGTCGAAAAGCACACCGGCGGGGAGTACGGACCGGCGACGCTGGAAGTCGATAAGGGCGACGAACTCTTCGCAGGTCTGGAAAATCGCCTGGATGTCTGGATGAGCCACGGCGACCTCGTTAAAAAGATGCCGGGCGGTTTCGGAACGCTCGCCCATACCGACGATTGCCATGCGGCTGCGATGGGCAACGCCGGAAAGAAAATCTATGGCGTCCAGTTTCACCCGGAAGTGGTCCATACGACGATGGGTAAGGAAATTCTGCGGAATTTCCTGTTCCGCGTAGCCGGCTGCAGCGGCGGGTGGACCATGGCGGGATTCGTCGCTGAAGAAGTCGCGCGGATAAAAGAAACTGTCGGCGACGGGCGTGTCATCTGCGGGCTGAGCGGCGGGGTGGATTCGTCCGTAACCGCCGCTCTTCTCAGCCGGGCCATCGGCGATAGAATGCACGCTGTCTTCGTCGATAACGGGCTGCTGCGGGCGGGCGAGGTCGAACAAATCGAGCGATATTTCCAGCACGATTTCCCCATGAACATGCAGACCGTCGATGCGAGAAAGGAATTTCTCGACGCCCTCGCCGGCGTAACCGACCCGGAACGAAAACGGAAGATTATCGGCAAAGTCTTCATAGACGTCTTCAGCCGGACAGCCAAAGGGCTTGGCAAGATAGATTTCCTCGCCCAGGGTACTCTTTATCCCGATGTAATTGAAAGCGTCTCCGCCAGCGGCGGACCGTCAGCCACTATCAAGAGTCATCACAACGTCGGAGGCTTGCCGGACGAACTGGGTTTTGAACTGATCGAGCCGCTGCGTGAACTGTTCAAGGACGAGGTCCGCCGGCTTGGGGCTGAGTTGGGCCTGCCGGCGAACCTGGTGAACCGCCAGCCCTTCCCCGGCCCCGGACTGGCAGTGCGAATCATCGGAGAAGTTACCGAAGAACGTCTCGAAATACTCCGTGCAGCCGACCTTATCGTCCAGCAGGAAATGGAAGGATGGGACGGCTACGACGAAATCTGGCAGTCATTCGCAGTGCTGCTGCCGGTGAAAAGCGTCGGCGTAATGGGAGATGAGCGGACTTATGCGAACGTGGCGGCTGTGAGGGTGGTTACGAGTCTCGACGCCATGACCGCTGACTGGGCGCGCCTACCACACGATCTGCTGGGGCGGCTGTCAGCCCGGATTATCAACGAAACGCACGGCGTTAATCGGGTCGTCTATGACATCTCGTCGAAACCGCCTTCGACTATCGAGTGGGAATGAGAAGAGGGACTTGGGACTTGGGATCAGGGACTAGGGAAAAACAGACGGAAAACAACTGCTGTTGGTTGTTGCTAATCCCAAGTCCCTAGTCCCTAATCCCTGAATGATATGATCGTTATTATTGATTACGGACTTGGAAACCTTCGGAGCGTTCAATGCGCTTTGCGTCGGATTGGGGCTGAGTCGGCGATAACGGCCGATACCGGCGAGATTTCCGCTGCCGATGGCGTAATTCTGCCCGGCGTCGGGGCATTCTGGCGAGCGATGGAGAACCTGCGCCAAACCGGACTGATGGAGGTGGTGCTCGAAACGGCGCAAAACGGCAAGCCGTTGCTTGGGATATGTTTAGGGATGCAAATGCTGTTCGCCGAGAGCGATGAGCATGGCCGGCACGAGGGGCTGGGGATTATCCCCGGCAAGGTCAGGCGATTTACCGAATCGCTCAAGATTCCACACATGGGTTGGAATGAAGTCGAACACGGAACGCCTTCGCCGCTGTTTGAGGGCGTCAAAGACGAGGCATTCTTCTACTTCGCACATTCGTATTACGTCGAACCTGATGAGTCTTCCGTCACCATCGGTGCAACCGATTACGGATCTACGTTCGCATCGGCTGTTCAGAAAGCAAATGTCTTCGGCGTGCAGTTCCACCCGGAACGCTCCGGACCTGTCGGATTGGCGATGTTGAAAAACTTTTGTAACCTCTGCGGTGAATAACAATGTTGGCTAAGCGCATAATACCGTGTCTGGATGTTAAGGACGGTCGAGTCGTCAAGGGCAGATCGTTTGTGAATCTGCGCGATGCGGGTGATCCGGTCGAGTGTGGCAAGCAGTACAGCGACGCCGGTGCCGATGAACTGGTCTTCCTTGACATCACCGCTACGCTCGAAGCCCGCAAGACGATTTTGGAGTTGGCTGGGCGCGTGGCCGAGGAGGTTTTCATCCCGTTCACTATCGGCGGGGGGATTTCGACTATCGAAGACGCACGCGGGTTGCTGAGCGCAGGGGCTGAAAAAATCTCCATCAACACCGCTGCCGTTCGCAACAAGCCGCTGATAACCGAGATTTCCGAAGCCTTCGGAAACCAGGCGGTCGTCGTTGCAATTGACGCGAAACGGCAAGCCGGACAAGAGGGTAACTGGTGGGAAGTTTTTATCAGCGCCGGGACAACGCCGACGGGGCTTGACGTAATCGAGTGGGCCAGAGAGGTCGAGCAGCTCGGTGCCGGTGAAATAATGCTGACCTCGATAGACTCCGACGGACACAACGCCGGCTACGACATCGAGTTGAACGCTGCCGTCAGCGAGGCCGTCTCCATACCGGTAATTGCCTCCGGCGGCGCGGGCGGACCCGAAGACATGCTCCGCGTATTCACCGAGGGCAAGGCCGACGCAGCCCTGGCAGCGTCCATTTTCCACTACGGAACCTACTCCATCGCCGAAGTTAAAGACTACCTCCGCAACCACGGCGTGCAGGTGAGAAGTTAGAGTCTGATACCGAGTCCGCCTTTACAGCTTGCGGTACACTTCGCGTCGGTGTTGGATGCGATATATCTTCAGACTTTCCTGCTGTGGATACACCCAGTAAAGAATTCTGTAATCCCCGCTCCGCAATCGGCACAAGCCACCAAGATCGTCAGGGAGATTCACAAGACGGTGATGTATCATCTGCGAAGCGTTCTCGCCAAGCCAGACCAACCGACGCAAGACCTTTCGGCGAACAGCAGCGTCGAGTTGTTCCAGATCCGCCTCGCCCGTCGGCAAGACTATTACTCGATAGGCCACTGCTTCAGTATCTCCGACAGGTCTCTGCCTTTCTCGGCAATGTCTTCCTCTTGGCGAATTCGCCTCATCTGCTCCAGAAATTTAGGATTATGGGCAGACAACCAGTCGCCAAGTTCGTCCAGGGTCTGGGCACTGATCAGAACGCTTTCAGGTATCTCGATTGTTCGCATTTCCGACATCTTCAGTTCCATTCCTGTTGAGTAACGTAAAAGAATGATACCGTGAACAATTCCGAAAATCAACATCCATAACGCACAATAAAAAGATTCTTCCTTTTTTAACTTTCCGGGTTTTATCTGTTTGGGGCGTTGACGCCGGTAGTCAAATCGCTTACAGTCCGGCGGTTGCAAGGGGATTTTGTGTAAATACCATCGCAAGATGGCAGGTAAGATGGGAACAGATACTCAAATGGTAGAAGAAACCAAAAACGCAGAAGAGCAAGACCTGGCCGTAACCGACGACGTCGCCACTGACGTGAAGGACGAAGCCGTCGAGTCCGAAGAAACCAAGCTTCCCGATAACGCGGTAACGATCGAGGACGCCGGGGTACTGAAGAAGAAAGTTACCATTCAGGTGAACCGGCAAAGGATCGACGCGAAGTTCGACGAGATGTTCGGCGAACTCAACAGAACGGCCCAGGTGCCGGGCTTCCGCATCGGGCGCGCTCCGCGGCGACTTATCGAAAAACGCTTCGGTAAAGACGTAGCAGACGACGTCCGCAACGCACTCGTCGGCGAAGCAATCAGCGACGCGATGGAAAAAGCGGAATTCAAGACCATCGGCGAACCGGAGATCAAACTCGACGAAATCGAACTGCCAGAAAATGACGAGATGTCGTTCAGTTTCGAGGTGGAAGTCGCGCCGGAATTCGACCTGCCCGACTATAAGGGGATCGAGATTAAACGCTCCGTCTTCGAGGTTACCGACGAGCGGGTTGAAGAGCTCCTGACGGCGCACCGCCACCGCTATGGCCGGTTCAAGCCCACCGATATGCCCGCCGAGGCCGGCGACGTTGTCGTCGCGGATGTGAGCATCAAGGGCGAAAACATCGACTATGAAAAATCCAATCTGGAACTGCGCGTCGCCCCCGCGCAGGTCGAAGGTATTATCCTTGAAGATCTGGCCAAGACGCTCGCCGGCAACAAGACCGGCGACAGCCCGTCGGTAAAGGCCACAGTCCCCGCCGCCCATCCCAACGAGGAGTGGCGCGAAAAGGAAGTTACCGTTACGTTCGACATTCAGGAGGTCAAGCGCCTGGAACTGCCGGAACTGAACGAAGATTTCGCCAAACAGGAGGGATTCGAGTCCCTCGCCGAAATGCGAGAACTGTTCCGCGAGCATATCCAGTCCCGCGCAGTCGTTGAACAGCAGCGAGCGATGCGGCAACAGGTCAAAGATTACCTGCTGGCCAACACCAGTTTCGACCTGCCCGAAGGTCTTACGCAGCGACACGCCGACCGCCTGCTGGCCAGACGCTATGTGGAACTGCTGAACCGCGGCGTGCCG
>DAOVLS010000038.1 GCA_030631125.1 Planctomycetales bacterium | reverse complement strand
TAAATCACGAGGACCTTGTTCGACGGGCATCGCTTGTACCGGCTGGCGAGGATAAAGACCGTCGCGATAAGTATGCCGAGGATGATAAGGATCAGGACAAGTGTTATTCCTCCCTCATCATCGGCGCCCTCGCCGTACAATTGCGCCAGCAGGTTCATTGGTAGTGTTGCCAGGTTCATCATTTTTTACTCCTTCGTAGATTCGTTTTCTTCGACAGGTTTAACTTCGATAGTGGTTGGTCCGAGTGTTCGCAGTACTTGTATCGGCGTACCGGCTTTGAGTGGTTTTCCGTCGGCGGAGCGGGCTTTGACGTGCGAGACGACGCCGCTGACGGAAACTCTGGCTTCGCCCGTTCCGTCGGCGGGTATGTCCAGATAGACCGTTCCGCGCGTTCCCACGCAGGTTTGCAGCCGGGGGTTGCCGGTCTCGGCCAGTTTCCGCATCAGGTTCAGCGCTAGCGCCACGACCGCGAAAGCGCCCAGCCCCCAGAAGGTCCCATAGGCAATCGCCCGGGTCAGACTGGTTCCCGCGTCATGGTGCATCGCTGCTGCCCAGAAAAACAGTGTAAGAAACGCCAAAACCGCCCGGATCGACAGCAGCCTGAACGCCGCTACGCTATCGGCTGCATCAGAAGCCGAACTGGCTTCGAGATCGTCAATGTCAAGGTCCACATCCGCGTCAATGTCGACGTCCACATCGACATCTTCAGCGCCGCTCAGGCCTATCAGCGACATTATGAACTGCCACAGGAAGATGGCGCTGAAAAATGCGGCAGCCCCGTAGAACCACTGCGTTACGGTTTCCAGTCCTCTCCACCATTCCATCATAGCCGTGCTCCTTGCTTCGTGCCCGTCAGTCGGTTTCGGCGAACATGCCTCGTTCGCAGGCGCAGACAAACGCTTCGCCGTATCGTTTAAGTCTCTGCCATTGCGTCCGGATTTTCCGCGCTTCGTCCTGGTCCACTTCCCCGTCGTCGGTAATGGCGTCCGAGAGGGCGCGGAGCAGCCGGGAAAAGTCCTCAATTATCCGTTGCGTGTTGGCGATGTATTCGGCGTCGATGCGGCGGTCGCCGATTTCGGAATCGCGCACGAAAAAACCGCCCGTCCGTTCACAGAGCCATTGCACCACGTCGGCGTCGCCGGTGCTTTCGAGCAGCGCCGCAACACGGTCAAGCGGGTTGCGAGCACCGCTCGGTTCAATCGTCGAGTCGTCGTCGGCGGAGGGTTGGCACCATTTATAGACCAGCGACAGGGATACTTTCATGTCCCCGGCTACCTTCTTAGCGCCGACCTTCTCGATCGCTTTTTGCAGGACCTGATGAGAATTCATCTTTTGCGTCCTTGTTTTTCGCCAGCCGTAAGATACGGCATCGCGCCTTTTCGAGTCCATTATAAAACGGTACAATTCTTGTAATGGGCGTTTCGGTCAAACGACAAGACTGGACCGGAATTCCCTGCTTTGGTAAAGTTGCCTCTCGAAAGGGGATGATAATGACTGCTCGTCCGATATTGGTGCGATTCATGTTGCTTGCGGTGGTTCTGCCGGGCTGCGCCAGTATGACGGTAGAGCAGTACCCTGCCTTCTATACTCCCGACCTCAAGACCGTTGCGGTGGTGCGTTTTGAGGGTTCGTCCTGGCGAAGCAGGGGCGGATGGGACGTAGCCGATCGCCTTGCCAAGGTATTGGCGGACAACGGGACGTACAGGGTTATAGGCCCGTATGAGGTGAGGTCGAAACTGGCTTCGGTGGGCTTTGTGTTGCCGAGATGGATCGACCGCGACGCTGTTGCCGATGCGCTCCGCCGAGTCGGCGGCGTCCAGGCGTTCATAATCGGGCGGATGGAGGCGGTAGAGCCTTCCTCCCCGTACGACTTGCATCGCTGGAGGACGCCTTGCCGACGGTGTCGGAAGTGGCGGCGCGAACTCAGACATAAGAAAAAACGTTTACGCTTCTCAAGCAGCCGGAATTACTGCACGGATTGCGAAAGAAGGCTCGAAGTCCGTGTAGCCGTCCGGGCGGAGATGGTCCGCGTAGCCGACGGCCGGGTGCTTCACAGGACGCTTGGCTCGGTCGAGAGCCGGATACAAGGGCGGGATTGCTTTGATCCGCCCGGCGAGCTGCTCGATAATGCCACTGTTGAGGTCGTCAATACGCTTGTCGGGCACTTTGCCGTCGTGCGCAAGACGATCAGCCTGTCTAAAAAGAAGGCCTTTCGGATCGCCCGCCGGACGGATAACGGAGAGTTAGTCTCGGTTGATACCTTCGGGCCTGACGAGAAGGAATTGATCGTCATCGTGTCTCTGCCGGACCAGGCCGACAGGAATCAATTCCGTGTGGCGGTTACACGGGTCGGCGGCGAGAAGGAACTTGCTTCCGAATCATTTATTTGGTCGCGTTTGCAGTCCAGGCGGCTTATTGTTTTTTCGCCGGTCAAACTTGCCGCCGTTGCCGGCCCGGGCGATTACGAGGCAAAGTTCTATTCAGGCTCTCGCGAAGTGATGAAAAAGAAGTTCCGAATTGAGTCGGTTCATGAGGAAGAATCGAAATGAAACCGGTCGTGGAAATGAAGAAAGCGACTTTGATGAGGGCGATGAATGTCGGTTGAAAGCGTCATACAATTTCGCGTTCGTTACAGCGAGACGGACCAGATGGGCACGTATTCCAATTCGAGTGCGCTGGACTGGTTCGAGTGCGGGCGGACGGAGTTTTTCAGGCAGACAGGCACGTCGTATGCTGAAATGGAGGATCGCGGCGTGCTGCTGCCGGTGGTCGAGTCGTACGTAAAGTACGGCGGGCGGGCAAGGTACGACGATTTGCTTGAGATGACCACCACCGGGCGGATGGTCGGCAAGGCCCGCATTCGCTGCGATGTAAAAATCGTCCATGCCGGCACCGGCAAACCTGTGGCCGAAGGCTACACCGTCCACGCTTTCACGAACCCGGCCGGTAAGCCTGTCCGCGCCCCGGAATGGTTCATCGAAGCGCTGGAAAACGCCCGCGCCGACAGGCCGTAGTGGAATCGCAATGGGAACATTCAATCCTGGAAGGAAATGTTATGAGAGTTCTGATGATGACGGACATTGAAGGGGTCAGCGGCGTTGTAACGTTCAAAGACCATTCGTATCCGGACGGCCGGTATTATGAGCACGCCATGAGGCTGCTGACCGCAGAAGTCAATGCCGCAGTGGAGGGTGCGCTGGAGGCCGGAGCGACGGACATCCTGGTGGTTGACGGACATGGCTCCGGGGGTATCTGGTTTGAGGATTTGCATCCGAAGGCCCGGCTGCTGCACGGCAGGCCGTTGGCTGAACGGTCGATACTCAACGACGTGTACAAGACCTGCGACGTGGGCATGATAATCGGCCAGCACGCCATGGCGGGAGTTGAATGCGGCAATCTGAATCACACCCAGAGCAGTAAAAGCGTGGAATACTACAAACTGAATGACCGGCTTATCGGCGAGATCGCGCAATTCGCCCTGAACTGCGGGGCGATCGACGTGCCGATGATATTCCTCAGCGGCGACGCCGCCGCATGCCGCGAGGCAGAAGAATTGATTCCCGGAATTACCACGGCGAGCGTGAAGGAGGGACTGAGTCGCAATTCGGCGATATCCTTATCGGCCTCCGAAGCGCGCCGGCGCATCGGCGAAGGGGTCAGCAGCGTCGTCGGGAATCATCGAAAAAACCCCATTGCGCCGTTGAAGTGGGAGGGGCCGTATGTATTGGAAAAACGTTTCTTCCACACGGATACCGCCGACCAGGCCTGCGCCAGGCCCGGTATCGAGCGGGTGGACAGCCGGACCGTAAGGCTCCGTAGCGACAATATTCAGGATATCATTTACGCCTAGGGTACAGGGACGCCTGCCTGTTTCCGCCGCACGACGATGGCGCATTTCGCTTCATGGCATTGCGAGAGATCTATGCTGTATTCGTATCCGAGCGGTTCGAGCACACGCCGGTACAGCACCGCGCAGTGCCGGCAGTAATCGTGATAGGGTTCGATGTGCTTGTACTCCATCAGCCGACCCATTGACGGGCAATGGTGCATGATGATACTGAATTCGCCGGCGTCTTCGTCCAGTTCCATCGTAAAATCGGCTGCCTCTTCGCTCAACGCTCGCTCCCAGTAATTCCAGCAGCCGAGCAGGTCGTCCTTGCGAACGGCGGTTTCCAGGTTGCCCAGAAAATTGTCGGCCAAATAGTTCCAAAAATCCTCGACCGCGCCGACGCCGCCGGTTTGTTCGAGAAACTTGAACAACTCGCTGTAGGCCGGGATGAACTCCGTGCAGGAAATCATTTCGCCGCCTTCCTGTAAAACCGCTGGATGCTCCTGCCGGTCTGTTCGTCGTATTCGACCAGTTCGGCTACGAATTCGCTTCCATCGCAGACGGCCTCGTTGACTGTCCGTGTCGTTTCGCTGAAGAGTTCCGCGACGGGGTAGCCATGCTCCCTCATGTGCGTTATTGCCGGACAGGCAGGAACGTCAATGACGAGTTCGTCGTCGGAAAGACTGATTCTGACCTCGGTGCCTTCGATTTTGTAAATCTTCTCGAAGTGTTCCTTCAGGGCCAAGAGACCACGGGTTTTCAGGTCTTCGGTCAGCGGCGCGTAGAACGCTTCAGCGAACTGCCGGAGGTATTGCCGAACGGCTTCGGGGCCGAAATTGCGGTGCAGGTACTCAATTCCCGCGCTCAATGCCCCGTGAAAGTCCCTGTGGAGATAGACGTTATCGGAGGCCTTTCGGTTGAGCACTTTTTTGGGCATTTTTGCTTACCCGGAAGGAAACAGGACATCGGCGTCTTTTTTTAATACCTGCTTGATTGCCTTTCGGCAGGTTTGCGTCAACGAATATTCGGGATAGTTTTTCCACGTTCGGAAGATTCCCATTTCGACGAGCAGGTGTTTCAGCCCTGCCAGCCAGCAGGCGATCTTCCTGCCGCCATAGACGTCGTACATAATGCGGTTCATCCGTTCCTGGAGTCGGCGTGCCTGTGCGATTTTACCGTCGGCGACGGCGGCGATAATCTGCCCGGCGAGGTAGCCGTTGAATATCCCGCCTCCCAGCAGCAGGCCGTCGTAACCGGACTGGAGGTACTCGACGCAGTTGAACTCATCGCCGCTGAGCAGCCTGAGTTTCGGTCGTTTCCGCCGGGCGGCCAGGGCGATCCGCCGGCGTTTCGGGTCGGAGGAACTGTCCTTTATTAAAATCACGTTCTTCTCGGCATAGACCGCCTTTAAGACCGATTCGGGAATCAGAACGGAGGAATACTCCCCGCGATCGTAAATCCCCACCGGCAGGGGACTTTGCCGTATCGCCTCGCGATAGAGATTCAGTATCGCCGCCGGGCTGGTGTTCGAAAGAAAGTAGGGCGGGGCGATAACGGCGATGTCGGCGCCGTCGTCTTTGGCGGCGCGGATGTTGTCCAGTATTCGGGCCGCCGAGTTGTCCGTTACCTGCACAGCCAGGGGGAGTTTTCCCTTGGCGTACTTCGCAGCAGTTTGAATCAGGACGCGACGCTGTTTGTCCGTCATCCAGGGCCCCTCGCCGCAGGTGCCGCACAGGAAAAGGCCCTTCACGTCCAGGGCGATATGGTGTTCCACCAGGCGCCTTACCGAAACGGTGTCGAGCTGCATTTTTTCCGTGAACGGCGTCGGCGTCGCCGACCACACGCCGCGGAAATTGCTATTACCGATTCTTTGTATCACGATTATCTTTCAAATTATCCTGGGGCCAAGCCCACGGGCTGCGACCTGTGGGATTTTGCTCTTGTCCATTTGCTATTTTTTCGCCAACGCCTTCATCACCTCGGCGTCGTGGGCGGGTATTTACGAACGATGCTGCCTGGTCTCTGGACGAGTTCGATTTCAGCAACATCTTTCAGGAGAATCTTTTTGCCGTCCACCGTTAGAATGATTTCACCAATCGTTTTGACGTTCCCCTGCTCTACTTGCCGGTCCTTAAGGGTTCTGCGCATCGCGTTGAATATCTGTTCACGCGAAATGCCAAGAGCATTTGCCTTTTCGTTGTTAATAATTATTTGAATCTCATCAACTGGTTGTATATTCACTTTCGGGATTTCTACACCGTCTCCAAGTAATTGAACCGTCGCAGGTTTCGCATCCACCGGTAGTTCTTCTTCCACTGAATCAACTGCCTTCTTTATTTGATTGGTGAATTTGGTCGGATCCGTTCCCTTGATGCCTTTGGCATAGATTTCGACCTTGCCTTCACTGCTTATCGAAGTAATCGACTGAGTGTTTTCGACAGAATGTAGTTTGGTTTCAATTGTCAGGGTCAGCGTTCTCTCTATATCCTCTGGGGATGCGCCCGGATACTCGACGGTAATCCTGACAATCGGTTCTGATTGGGCGGCGCATCCTGCGAACAACAAACATAGCAAGAGAACGGCGAATCCGAATTCGTTCATGCTTTTCATGATTAGTCCTCGCAGTGGCGTTATCTCACGGTTGGCGTCGGTATCTGACTCGGCCGTACTCTACCATGCAGAGGCAGCCCGACAGGTTAGTGTCAGGCGAAAGTGTTTTATGAAATTCTTTTATCAGTTCCAGGATGTACGTCCGTCCGACGCCTCGCGGGATGTACAGTGTTACTATGCCGTGGTGTGATGACGGAGGATACGCTTGAAGGTTGGCGAACCCGTAATCACCGGTAAGCAGGATAAGCCTATGTTCCTGTGCGTAGGCGAATATTTCTTCATCACAGGCCGACACCAGTCCCACATCTCGGCAATCGGTGGCTTTGTGACCTAAGTTCTGAAGCACCTTGGCCGAATCTCGTGGCAGGTCCGCGTCGATGAAGAATTGCATTTTACTTCCCCGTGGTTGCCACGAATTCTTCAGTCGCTATGATCTGCTGGGCGTAGGCCAGGGCTGCTCCGACGTCTTCCGGCGAGAGGTCGTATTGCTCGCAGATGTCCTTAACTTCGGCGCCCTCTGCCAGTTCGCCGAGAACTCGCTCCACGGGTACCCGCGTGCCGCGTATCACAGGCCGACCGTGATGTATTCTCGGATTAATCTCTATTCGATTGTCCATACCGTCCTCATAGTATTATCTGCACAGCCACTAATCAAGGCTACTTGCCCGTCAGCGACTTCATCACTGCCGCGTCGCGGGCGGACAGGTCGGGGTACTCCGAATCAGACCCTACGTTCGGACGGCGTTTCCAGGAGCGGGCGCATCGGCTGTATTTCTCTCGCGTGTCCTCGACGCGAACGCCGATTGGCAGAGTTTCAGACACAGGTTGCAAACCTGTGCTACCAACTTTTTCGATTCTCGCGTAGCCGACGCCGAGGAGGTCTTCCAGTTCGCCCAGGTAGGTTTCGAGGAAGATTTCGGCTGATTTGTTATCGTCGGCGATGGTGAAGACGGCTTCGGCGTCGAGCGGGTTTTTGACGCCGGCGTTACGCAGCGCTTCGAGTTTGACCAGACCTTCTGCCCGCAGTTCCAGCAGGCGGTCCCAAATCCAGGCAGGGCCTACCTGGATCTCGTCGGACGAGAACTGCCCCAGGTCCGGGTTGACCGGGCGGAGATCCTCTGCCATTTGCAGCATTTCCTCGTCATATTCCGACAGCAGGGTCAGGTGGATGTTTTCCGGCTCATCCGGGTCGCGTACTGGGATATGCTCCCATGCCTCCTCGGCGGTGTGCGGCAGGATCGGCGCCAGGAGTTTTACCAGCGTTACCAGCACTTCATGCAGAACGGTTTGCGTAGCCCGCCGGCGCGGCGAGTCGGGCAGTTCGCAATACAGGCGGTCCTTGACCGCAGCCATATAGACGCTCGATGCCTGGACGGTGCAGAACTCGTACATCAGGCGCGTCGCGCGGTGGAATTCGTAATGGTCGTATGCGCTGCGAACGTCGCGGACGAGTTGGTGCAGTTCAAGCCTCATCCAGCGGTCGAGCGAATGCTCGGATGGTTCGGCGGCGTTTTCAGTCGGGTCGAAATCGCTGCACGAACCCATGCAGAACCGAAGCGTGTTGCGAATTTTCCGATATGCGTCCTCGGCCTGGGCGATAAGGCTCTCACTGCAGCGAACGTCGTCCTGGTAATTCTGCGACGCCACCCAAAGGCGGACGATGTCGGCGCCGCGCTTCGAGAGTTGGTCGATTACGTCGATGGTGTTGCCGAGCGACTTGGACATCTTGTGCCCGTCCTCGGTAACGACGAACCCGTGCGTAAGGACGGTTCTGAACGGCGGCAGCCCCGCCGCCCCAAGCGCAGGCAGAAGCGACAACTGGAACCACCCGCGATGCTGGTCGGAACCTTCAAGGTACAGATCGACGGGGATTTCATCGACCAGTTCCCGCTGGACGGCGACGGCGAACCAACTGGAGCCGGACTCGAACCACACATCGAAGATGTCATGGCCGGCGGACAGATGCTCGATGTCAAACTTCATCTCGCCCAGGTCGGGGTCGTCGGCCGGGTTGTAGTCGGCCAGAAGTTCAGCCGGCGAGTCCGTGAACCAGCAATCCGAGCCGCTTTCGGCGAAGCGTTTCGCCACCGCCCGGACGGACGCGGGCGTCAGCAGGACCGCCCCGTCCTCGTCATAGAAGGCCGGTATCGGCAGGCCCCAACTCCGCTGGCGTGAGATGCACCAGTCGGGTCTGCTTTCGAGCATCCCGGCCAGGCGATTCCTGCCCCAGGCGGGGACGAAATCCATCCCGCCTTCGTCGGCGTTCCTCCGGCAGGCGTCCATCGCCATCTCTCGCAGCGTCGTTCCGCGCTTCATAGAGCCATCGACGGCGACGAACCACTGCTTAGTCGCGCGGAAGATTGTCGGCGTCTTACTCCGCCAGTCGTGCGGGTAGGAGTGCGTGATGGCCTGGCGGTGGAACAGCGTCCCCGCCGTTGAGAGAAAATCCACCACCAGCGGGTTGGCGTCCCAGACGCTCTTGCCGATGAGCCATTCCGGCGCGGTCTCGTCGAGCGTGCCGTCCTCGCGGACCGGGCAATAGACTTCCAGGTTGAACTTCAGGGCAGTGCCGTAGTCTTCCATCCCATGGCCCGGAGCGGTGTGGACCAGGCCCGTTCCGTCTTCCAGCGTTACGTAATTTGCCGGGACGACCGGGCAGACTTTTCCCTCAATCAGCGGATGCAGGTAGGTAATTCCGGCATCGACCAGAGCGGCTCCGCGAGCGGTCGCCAGGACCTCAAACTTCTCGACGCCGCCGATAGCGCAGACCTTTTCGACAAGATCGCTTGCGATAACGGCGATAGCGTCCCTGCCGGCATGGGAAAACTTCACAGCCGAGTATTCAAAATCCGGATGCACCGCGACGGCCAGGTTCGCCGGCAGCGTCCACGGCGTAGTCGTCCAGATCATCAGGTGGGCTGGGGCGTCGTCGGTCAGGCCGAAGACGCCCTTCAATGCCGATTCATCGTTCCCCGCCAACAGGACGTAGATGCTGTCGTCCTCGCGGTCGTGGTATTCCAGTTCGGCTTCAGCCAGGGCGGTGCGGTTCTCGATTGACCAGTGGACGGGCTTGAGTTGGCGGAACACCAGCCCCTGCTCGACCAGACGGGCGAAGACTTCCAGCACTGCCGATTCGTATTCCGGCGTCATTGTGATGTAGGGCCTGTCGAACTGCCCCAGCACGCCCAGCCGCTGAATCTGCTCGGACTGGATGTTGACGAACTTGTCGGCGTGCGCGGCGCATCGGCGGCGGATTTCCATCGGCGTCATGGTCGCCATCTTCTCGCCGAGTTGTTCGACGATCTTCTGCTCGATGGGCTGGCCGTGACAGTCCCAGCCGGGGATCATCGGCGCGTCGTAGCCGGTCATGTTCCTGTAGCGGATGACGATATCCTTGAGGACCTTGTTCAACGCCTGGCCCATGTGGATGTTGGCGTTGGCGTAGGGCGGGCCGTCGTGGAGGATGAATCGCTCACCGCCCGCGCGGGCGGCGCGAATTTGCCCGTAAAGGTCTGCCTCTTTCCAGCGTGCCTGCATGGCCGGCTCCTTCTTGAGCAGCCCGGCTCGCATGCCGAAGGCGGTCTTGGGGAGATTTAACGTGTCTTTGTAATTTTTCTTTTCTTCGTTCATTGGTTTTATCCGTCTGCCGACAGGCAGGTCCATAATTGTGAGCATTGTGCATTTATAAGCGGCGTGCGTCAATGGAGTTTGACTTTGTTGATAACTTGTCATGCCACACGCGCGGAGTTAGGATACGCCGAGTGGCGATCGTAGTTGGTTAGTGGGAACTTATAAAGGGAGCCGCAAATGAGTCAGACACCACCGGCGGTGCCACCTTCGGAGATGGCGATGGCGCCACCTCCGACACCGCCTCCGCCGACCTATATACCGGGCGGGCAAAAAAAGGCTGTGGGACTCGCCGTAGCCGCGCTGGTACTGGGAATCTGCGGGTTTATTCCGTGGCTTGGCCTTTTGTGCGGGCTGATCGGGATAATCTTCGGAATCGTCGCATTGGCGCAGCAGACCTCGCGCAAAGGCCTGGCCATCGCCGGTATCATAACTGGCGTAACCGGGCCTGTCCTGATGATAGCGCTGATGGTGTCCATTCTCGCGCCTACATTAAACCGCTCGAAGGGGAATCACTGGCGGGTAAGGTGCATGTCCAATCTCAAAAGTATCGGTTTAGCGATCTCGTTCTACACCTCCGAAAACGAAGATGTCTATCCAACCGATCTGGAAAGCATTCTCGATTACATCGGGGATGAAGAATTACTGAAATGCCCCTCCGCCAGGAGCAGCCGGGCATGCGATTATTTCTATTGTCAGCCCACACAAAAGACAACCGAGGTTGTGACGCCGCTGAATACTATCCTCGCCTGCGACTTCAGAGACAATCACGGCGGCAAGGGCAGGAATGTCCTCTATGCCGACATGCGCGTGCAATGGCTGTCCGAGGAGGAATTTCAGGCGAAGTTGCAGCAATCGTACAATGCCGACTTTGCCAAGGCGCTGCGCGAGGCAGAGAGGTTTTGACCGGGATTGATTGAAACTTGCTGAAAGGAGCCGCAAATGAGTCAGGTACCACCGGCGGTACCACCTTCGGCGATGGCGATGGCGCCACCTCCGACACCGCCTCCGTCGGGCAATGTTCGTGGCAGCCGGAAGCAAAGGAAGATGGCTGCCAAACTGGCCGTTGCGGCGCTGGTTTTGGGGATCTGCGGATTCATTCCCATCCTGGGCCTGCTGTGCGGGCCGACCGGGATAATCCTCGGAATCGTCGCCCTGGCGAAAAACACCTCTCGCAAAGGTATGGCCACCGCCGGGCTTATAACCGGCGGGGTCGGGATACTTTTACATCTGGTGGCTGTACCTGTTGGAATGTACTACGCGAAGGAAAAGGTCAAGCAGATCGTTTGCGCCTCAAACCTCAGAAGCATCGGCCTGGAGGTCTCTTTTTACGCCGCTGAGAATGAAGATGCCTTTCCACCCGATCTGGAAATGCTGATTAGCGGGGAAGCGATCTATGAATCATTACTGAAATGCCCTTCCGCCCAAAGCGGCCGGGCATGCGATTATTTCTATTCTCCGCCTGCGAAGAAAACAACAGATGTTGACGTTATGAATTACCAAGACACGATCCTTGCCTGCGACTTCAAGGACAATCACGGCGGCAAGGGCAGGAATGTCCTCCTTGCCGACGGGCATACGCAGTGGATGTCCGAGGAGGAGTTTCAGCAGGAATTGCAGCAGATTTACAACGCCGATTTTGCCGCGGCGCTGCGGAAGGCAGAAGGACCATAGGTTAAAAGGATACATTTTGAGCGAAGACCTTCATCACAACTGCGGCGGGTGGCATGGTCAAGTCGAAGACTTGGCCGTGGCGAAGCCTCCGGGTGATACCACGGCCAAGCTCCACTTCGTTCCGCTTGACCGTGGCACCCATCCATCAAATTGTGTATTACGAAGTAACAGGTCGAAAGGGAAAACTTGAGCGAAGATATTCATCATAACTGCGGTGTAGCGGCGGTGTGTCGGCTTGGCAGGTCGGCCGGCGCCGGCGATGTCGTTGCACTGCTTCCGCAGATGCTGCTGGACCTTCAGAATCGCGGGCAACTGGCGGCGGGTTTGACCCGTTACAGGCCCGGGCTGGCGCAATTGCTCGATACGTTCAAAGACGTCGGCACAGTCAGCGAGGTCTTCCGCATGTCGCATCCGGGCAAGTATCGGTCGATTCTGGACGAGTACGCCGGCCGGGCCGCTATCGGGCATACGCGCTACGCGACCTGCGGCGAGGATGACGTCCGCTACGCCCAGCCGTTCGAGCGCCACCACGGCCGACTTTGGAAATGGTTCTCATTCGCCTTCAACGGACAACTGGCCAACTATACCGAC
>DAOVLS010000448.1 GCA_030631125.1 Planctomycetales bacterium | reverse complement strand
CGCCATTTCCAGCCTGCCGCCTCCTTCGCGGGTCGGCTGGACCAGTTTAACCGGCGCATCGGCGCTCGGAGCCGTAGTGGGAACCAAAGTCCCCCCGGCGGGTTGCGTGGTCGGAGGCGCCCCGCTGCCGGGGCTGACCGCTTGAGCCAATCGCTTCAACTCGCCGCGGTTCAGGTCGATGTTGGCGTCCGTCGGCAGCCCGAGTGTTATCTTGAACGAGTCCCGTCGGCGGGCATACGTCTGCTGGGCGGCGACCCAGCGATCTCGTGCGCGAAGTTCATCCTGCAAGGCCTGGTCCACTTGGATTTGCGGCAGTCGGCCCGCCTCCGCGAGGCGGCGCGCGCGGCGTGTCCCGGTAAGGAGGCTGCGGTAGTTGTCCTCGGCGTTCTGAACCTGGTCTAATTGTTGGAGCACGGAGAGGTAATCACTTGCCACGCGCACCGCCAGCGTCCGTTTGAAACGCGCAAAGGTGTGCAGCGAATAGATTACATCCCGCTCAGCCTGGGTCAGAGGTTCCGTTACGATGTGCCGTCCGGAACCTTGCAGCAAAGGTATCGTGATAGTCGCGTCCGCATAAAGCCCCAGGGAAGAAGAATGGTCAAACGTAAGCAACTTGACCAGGTCAATGGCAAAGCCGGCCGTCAGCAGCGTGCCGGTCTTGAGCCTTCGCTGCCAGGAGGTAGTGCCCGTATTGGCCAGACCGCGAACCGGTTTCTCACCGCTGTAGTCCATACTGAATTCCGACTCCGCGTCACCGAACAGCAGGTTGCGGAACTGGTTCGCTTCCAGGTCCAGCGCCAGGGCGGTACGGAAGAAGTCCTCCTTTCGCGTCTGGTATTCCCGGTTGTTTCGCGCCGCCACCTGCAGCGCGTCG
Source organism: Planctomycetales bacterium (assembly GCA_030631125.1). The sequence goes on along the minus strand of DAOVLS010000448.1, from coordinate 1,335 downwards.
GCCAGGTCCAACATCAGCGGACGATCCTTCCGCCATGGCGCCCGGGGCTGCGACTTTGCCGGGCGGGCGGGGTAGTCCTTTTCGGGCCAATGGGCGATCGGCTTGAGATTGTCCGTTCCCAACGACGCCGGTCCGGCGTGGGGCAAACTCTGGTCCAGCATGAGTTTCCTGCGCAACGCATCTTCAGGACGTTCAATGGTGAACGGCTCGGTTTGCCCCAAAGCCTGCTTCTGCGCCCGATCAATGATACCGTAACCAACCTTGTCCGCCTCTCGCCGATAATTCGCAGGCCGACAGCCTGCTGTGCAGCAGACCCACAATGTCGGCCAGATCATCCAAATGATAAACATCATCCTTCTCTGGAACGGTTTCATGACTTTCTCCCGGCTGTCGGAATATAACCCGGCGCAGAATATCCCTATAAGCATAACGTAGAACATTGTACTTCCTTGCCGTGGTGTATGAAAGGAGGCAGATGATGCATGGCCTGCCGCCTCAGCCGCAAGTAACTATGACCGGCTACCGGCTGCTGACTGCTGGCTACTACTTTCAATGGACGTTGAGTTCTTTCCGGCTTTTATTGAGGTGTTGTTTGAGACGCTTGAGAACGGCGGAGTGCATCTGTGAGACGCGGGACTCCGACAGGGCAATTCAGCAGTTTCGAAATCCGCTTTTAACCTGCGGAAAAACTTCAGATTTCGGAAGTCTTTCGAGGAGGTCTTTTCGTCTATAATCAGATAGAATAATTGCAGGAGCGTGTCGATGAAATCGGTTGTGATGTTGATAACTGTTTGCCTGGTATTTCTGTTTGTCTGTTCAGCCGGCGCTGAAGTAAAGGCTCTCCGGGTTGATTCGTATGGCGATCCGCTGCCGGCCGGGGCGGTAGGGCGGTTGGGGACACTCCGTTTGAGGCATGGGGACTCGACGTTTTCGGTGGCCTTCTCGCCGACCGGCAAAGTCTTCGCCACCGGCGGGGGGCGCGACGGAAAGATTGCCCTGTGGGACGTCAAAACCGGAAAGAGGATCGCAACGCTCGCCGGTCACAGGCGTACTGTTTCCTGCCTGGCTTTCTCGCCCAGCGGAAAGACGCTGGCTTCGGGCGGACATGACAGGACGGTCCGCCTTTGGAACGTCGCCACCTGTAAGGAAATAGGGCGCACCACATCCAAGGGCAGGATCGATGCTCTGGAGATTCGCGGCGACGGAAAGGCTGTGGTGTTCGCTTTCTCCACGAGGCTGCATGTCTGGAAGACGGGTCGGCCGAAGACCGCTTCGGTTGAACTGGGGAGGCATAAGCGTCCGATCCGCGCCGCAGCGTTCCTGTCCGACGGGAAT
>DAOVLS010000183.1 GCA_030631125.1 Planctomycetales bacterium | reverse complement strand
GCCTCCATCAGGATGCGCTCGGTAGCCATAAACGGCAACTCGGCGGCAACGTGCGAGGCAATTGAACCCTCATACACCACCAGCCCGCGTGCGACGTTCAGGACAATCCGCAGTATGCCGTCAGCGGCCAGGAAGGCTTCGGGAATCGCCAGGCGCTTATTGGCAGAATCGTCCAGCGACCGCTCAAGCCACTGCTCAGCGGCAGTGTGCAATGGCGAGGCCGACACGTCCATCAGGAACCGCGCCAAAGCCGTCGCCCGCTCGCATCGCATCGGGTTACGCTTGTACGGCATGGCGCTGGAACCGACTTGCTTCGACCCGAACGGCTCATCGACTTCCTTCATCCCGCTCATCAGACGAATATCGTTGCAGAACTTGTGTACCGACGCGCCGATGCCCGCCAGTGCGGCGGCGATCTGGGCATCGACCTTCCGGCTGTAGGTTTGACCCGTTACCGGGCAAATCCGCTCGAAGCCCATCTTTTCAGCGACCGCCTTTTCCAAGGCCTGGACCTTTGCATGGTCGCCGTCGAACAGCGCCAGGAAACTATCCTGCGTGCCGGTGGTGCCTTTGACCGATCGGAACTCCAGCCAGTCAATCCGGTGCTGGAGTTCATTCAGGTCCGTCACGAAGTCCCAGCACCACACAGCCGCTCGCTTCCCGACGGTCGTCAGTTGCGCAGGCTGATAATGCGTAAATCCCAGGCAGGGCAGAGATCGGTATCGCTTCGCCAGTGAGCCGAGCGCGTCTATGACGCCGGCCAGTGAACCGGCGAGGATGTCCATCGCCTCTCGCATCAGTATCAGGTCGGTGTTATCGACGACGAACTGGCTGGTAGCGCCGAGGTGGATTATCCCCCTTGCCGAGGGCGCGGCGTCGCCGAAGGTGTGGATGTGCGCCATTACGTCGTGGCGGAACTTTTTTTCGTATTCGGCCGCCGCGGCGAAATCAATGTCGTCGAGGTGGTCGGCCATCGCCTTGAGCTGTTCGTCGGAGATGTTCAGCCCCAGTTTCTGCTGAACCTGCCCCATCGCCAGCCAAAGCCGCCGCCACGTCGAGAACTTGCGCTGTGCGCCGAACAGTTCCCGCATTTCCGACCCCGCATACCGCCCGGTGAGCGGACTTTCATATTCGATGTGGTCGTTCATAACGATAAGTTTAACCCTCAACTGGTTGATTGGTCAACCGGTTGTGCCCAACCAGGCCCACGCACAGCGCTGCGTGGGAAGAAGATACCGGGAAAAATGGGAATCAAGGCGCTGGGAGACAAAAAAATTTTTCGTTGGCTTGAGGTTGAGGTGCTCTACGAAAGGCGCCTCATAATACATATTTGTCCCCCTGTTTTCCTGATTTTTATCGGAAAACAGGTTGACAAAAAGCCCATTTGCCCTTATGATACTTTTTCGCGATTGGTGCTCAATTACTGTCGCTTGATTTGTATTTGTTCGGAAGGAGGAGGCTCCGTTCGTTTCGGTCGTCCCGGAACGTTAGGCCTTATGCCTCTTTTTCAACGGAAGAATGGTCGATTTCCATTCTACTTTTTAAGGAGGATTTGCTCATGGCTCGTTTTTTTGGTTTCAGGTTAGCGGCTCCAGGTCTTTTTCTGTGCATAGCGCTGATTTTCAGTTTGTCGGCGGCAAGTGCGGACACAATTGCGCACTTTGACACGTCCCTCGGTTCGTTCGACGTCCAATTGTATGACACATCCGCCCCGATTACGGTTCAGAACTTTTTGGATTATGTTACCAACACGCGGTATCAGGACTCGTTCATACACCGGTCGATACCGGGGTTCATAATCCAGGGCGGCGGTTTTACATACGATCAGCCGCAGGTCGAAGCCACTGATTTTCCGGCTGTGCCTGCCTTCGATCCGATCGTCAACGAGTTTGACCCCTCAAGATCAAATATACGCGGCACGATCGCTATGGCCAAAGTTGGCGCTCAATATGATGACCAAGGCAACCTTATCCCCGGTACCGGTCCGGATTCTGCTACGAGTCAGTGGTTTTTCAACCTTGGTGACAACTCATCCAATCTGGACAACCAAAATGGCGGGTTCACTGTATTTGGAGAGGTTCTCGGCAACGGTATGGATGTGGTAGATGCGATTGCCGCGGTGGATATTTTCAATTTTACCACCTCCACCTCGGCAGTTTTCAGCAATCTGCCCCTGCGGAACTACACTTGGGACGACTGGAATACTTATGTCCCGGTAACAGACGATAATGTCGTACTCGTTAATGTGTCCGTTCCCGAGCCGACTACGTTGGGACTGTTGGCTGTTTGCGGTTTGGCAATGGTAAGGCGGAGGCGTAAGAAATAACCCTTCGGGAAAATTGCACTGGTCCGCAAAAAAACCCAAAAGGTCGCCGCAGAACGCGGCGACCTTTTTATTTATTCCGACGGGGGTGAAATGGTCCATCGGACCCTGTTAGAGACCTGAAGCGCATCGGGGGTAAAAGTGCCGGCAAGCTAAACGTATCTTGTGCTCGCATTCTTTTCCGACGGATTCGTCCCCAGGGGGCTCATCTGCCGGCTTTTGGTCATACCTGAGCAGGCCACACCTTGACCGCGCCGCGCTCACGTTTGCGCGCGCAAACGTGTCGCTGCCGGCGGGGGGAAATGGAAAAAAATAAAAAAAATTTTTCTATGGGGGCCAGGGACTTACGTCGCGGTGGTGCTCCGGCGGCTACAGGTTTGCGCGCGCAAACGTGAGCGCAAAAGAAAAGGGTGAGGAGACGCATATGGGATTTGAACTGGAAAACTTCAATGACCCGACGCTGGAACCGGATTACGTCGAATACCTTGTGGACGCCGAAGTGGTGGATGCGCATCTGCATTTTTCCCGGCTTTGGGATTATTTCCGCAACCCCATCGCACCGGCTGTCGGCCTGGCCGCCGACGCACTCAATACCAACAGCAGGCCCTATTTCCAGGCACAGGAGATAGGATTGCCTGCGAGGATTACCGGCATCAATCGCTTCGGCATCGGGGCTGAACACGTAACCAACCTTGCCCGCAAGGAAGTGGTAATCGAAAACGACATCGCCTGGCGGATACACACGATGGTCGATTTCCTCTTCGGAAAACCCGTCAGTATCCGCAGCCTGGCCCGCGAACCGGAAACTGCCGAAATTATCGAATCTGTCATTAAAAGCCTCTTTGAAGCCAACGGCGGGCAGGCGTTTTTCCAGACTCTGGCGCTGATGGGATCGGTCTATGGATTCGTCGATGTAGTTCTGCGAATGCCCGCCGACTGGCCCACAGCCGCAAATAAACCTCCATCGGCCCACCCCACCCCGCCGGCAGGGGAAGGCTCCGTTAAAGACGGGAGTTCTTCCCCGCCGGTCATGCCTTCACCACAGGCCGGTCAACTCGCGCGTCTGCTGACGCTGGAGGTGGTAGAGGCATCGCGGATTATTCCCATCCTCGACGAAAACGATTTCCGCACGGCGCGTTACTGGATTCAGTGTTTCCGCAAGCAGACGCCGCAACTGGAAGGCGTCAATCGCGGCATCCTGAGTTTCGGCTGGTCTGGCCGGCGCGACGCCCAGCCGAGGACCGTCGAAGTCGTGGAGATTCTAGGCATCGGCTGGTGGCAGCGTTACGAAAACCGCGTACTGACAGCCGAAGGCCCAAATACGCTTGGTCGTATCCCGCTTGTTCACATCCAGAACGTCTCGCTTCCGGGCAGTTACGAGGGCGTCAGCGACGTCGAGCCGCTGCTGGGCCTTCAGGACGAACTCAACACCCGGCTGAGCGACCGGGCCTATCGCGTAACTTACCAGTCGTTCAGGATGTACCTCGCCAAGGGCATCGACGATTTTCTGGACAGGCCCGTCGGCCCCGGGCAGATGTGGTCAACGCATAACCCCGACGCATCGGTGCAGGAGTTCGGAAACGATTCCGGCTCGCCCAGCGAGAACGTTCACATTGAGCAGATCCGCGAAGCGATGGACAAGGTCTCCGGCGTAACGGGCCTGGCGGCAGGCCTGGTGCGCGGCAGCGTGGGCAACCTGACCAGCGCGACAGCCTTGAAAGTCCTGCTGAGCGGACTGCTCAGCCGGACGGAAAAAAAGCGAATCACCTACGGACGGGGATTGTCCGAAATCATCTCGCTCGTTCTCGGTCTTCTCGACCGGGCAGGTGTGCTGCGAACGGTCCCCGAAGACCGGCGAGTCGAAATTCACTGGCCAAGCCCGCTGCCTGAAGATCAGGCCCAGCGTCTCGCCGACGCCCAGGTCAAGGCATCGCTCGGCGTTCCGGCCGAGCGCGTCCTGGCCGAACTCGGATACGACGCCGAAAGCCTGAACGTCTCCAACAAGAAATGAATATCGAAAGGAATAGACGAATGACGAATCAATCACCGGAGCAAAAACAGGAGGTTTCCCCGTCTGCTGAACCTGATGTGGAATCTCACTCTCCCGCCTTGGCCGATCCCGTCGGCAGGGACTCTCGGCTAGTGCCGGTCAACGAGGCGATCAAGTATCGTCGTCGCGCCCAGCAGGCGGAATCTTCGCTCCAACAGTTCGAGCAGGGGCTCAAGGATACACAGGCGCAGTTGGCCCAACGCCTGGAGCAGTTGGCCGAAGCGGAAGCGCAGCGCGACGAACTCCGGCACCAGATCGACACCATGCACATGCGGTCGTCGGCCGAGCGGATGCTCCGCGACGCCGGCGTAACCGACATCGAAACGGCAATGGCGGTGCTGGAAAAACGCGTTACCTTCTCCGAAGACCTCGACGCCGAGCAGATGCAGCAGGCAGTCGATCAACTTCTCCAGTCCAAGCCCAACCTGACCACTGTCCCGCCGACCCTTCCCGACAAGACCGCCTCGGTTCGTCTCGACGGCGTCGGGGCCGGTGCTCGCCTGGCCAAATCAGCGGCACAGGCTACCCAGACAGGCAACCGGCGAGACGTGGCTGAATACCTGCGACTGAGACGACAGGAAAATACCAACTACTAACAATCATGGAGAAACAAAATGGCATTTACAGGTAAAGCAACCTATTCGGCCGGTTCGACACTGCCGGAAATCGCCGAGGACGTAGCAGACATCGTCAGCATCATCTCACCGTATGAGACGCCGCTGCTCGACCACCTCGGCGACCCGGTACGACCGGCTTCGAGCACCTATCACGAGTGGCTGGAGGATGAACTCCTGCCGAACACCGACGCTATCGACGATGCCGACTGGACCGATCCAGCCGCCGATACTACCTTCGGCGTCGATAACGCCGACCGCTTCCGCATCGGCGACCAGGTTCGCCCGGCCGGTTCAAGCGAACTGCTTCTGGTAACGGCCACCGACACCGGCGCAGGTACGATCACCGTTGTCAGAGGCTACGGCGGGACCACGCCGGAAAACCTCGCCGACGATCAGGTGCTGCATATTCTCGGCAACGCCGCCCTGGAAGGCGACGACTCGCCGTCGGTGCGGTTCACCAACCGCAGCCGAAAGGGCAACTGGACGCAAATTTTCACCGCTGCGGTCCGTGTCAGCGGCTCGGACCTGGC